>DATFPZ010000319.1:0-4828 GCA_035264545.1 Acidimicrobiia bacterium | reverse complement strand
CGGATCGTCGACGACCTGCTCCCGCCCCTCGACCTCAGCTCGTGCACGGCGCGGATCTTCGACCTCGCCCAGGCGAACCTCGCTACGAAGGACGCCGCCGCGCGGTAAAACAGCCGGGTGCACGAGGGCGGGACGTTGCTGCTGGTCGGCCTCCTCGGCCTGCTGTTCCTCGGTATCGGCGGGGGCAGCCGCGGCCGTTTTCGTCTAGGCGAGCTTCCAGGCCGACTTCACGCTGCCGCCCTCGACCTTGCCCTCGGCCTTCAGCTTGAGCAGGTGCGCGTGCGCCTGCCGGCCGGCCCACTCCTGCAGCTCGGGCGGCGTGTCGGCGTAGATGCGGGCGACGATGTCCGTGACCCGGAGCGGCCCGTCCTTCAGCACCTTGACGACCTGCCGTTCCCGCGCCCGGCGGTGCTTCAGGTACTCGTCGATCTTCGGCCGTGGCTCGTCGATGACGTCGCCGTGGCCGGGCGCGATGCGAGCCACCCGCCGCTTCCTCAGCTTTTCCAGCGACGCCAGGTACTGCGCCATGTCGCCACCGCGAGCCGGGTTCACGACCGAGAAGGTGCCGTTGAGGATGACGTCGCCGGTGAACAGGACGCGCTCCTCCTCGAGCAGGAAACAGATGTGGTTCGGCGCGTGGCCGGGCGTGTGGATCACTTCGAGGCCGAACTCGGTGCCTTCGATGCTGTCGCCGTCGCCGACGGTCCGGTCCGGTGTGACGACGGAGTCGCGCTTCGAGAACGCGACGACCTCGGCGCCGGTCGCCTTCACGAGACGCTCGGTGCCGGGCGCGTGGTCGGGATGCGTGTGCGTCAGCAGCACCCAGCGGACGCGCTCGCGCATGGAGGCGCCGACGATGGCGTCGATGTGCTTCTTCGTGTCGGGACCGGGGTCGATGACGGCGACCTCGTCGATGCCGACGAGGTAGGTGTTCGTCCCGGGCCCCGTCATCGGGCCCGGGTTCGGAGCGACGATGCGGCGCACGAGCGGCGACAGCGCGCTGGGGACGCCCGGCGTCAGATCGGGCATCAGGCCACCCCCTCGTAGCCGGGATCGCCGGGCAGCAGGATGCGGGCCCCGCCCGCGTCGGCGACGACGCGCGGCTCGGACGCGCTGACGGCGTCGAGCAGAGTGCGGGCGGTCGGGAAGCGCGCCAGCTGCTCGAGGTTGCGCATGGTCGGGAAGATGATCTCGAGCTCGCCGCGTTCGGCGGCGGCGAGCGCGTCCATCGGGCGGGTCCATACCGACGCCACGGTCTCGCTGTCGTCGTGCAGGTAGGCGTGGCCCTCGGGCGCGGCGGCCACGAAGAACCATGTGTCGTAGCGGCGGGGTGATGCCGCCGGCGTGACCCAGTGCGAGAAGAGATGGAGGGCGCCGGCGTCGAGCAACAGGTCCTCGTCTTCGACCACCTCGAGGAACGGCCGCTCGCCGGCCCCGACCGCACGCCGGGCGCCCTCGAGCCGGTCGGCGACGGACGGATCGTCGAGATCGACGGGCCGGCCCGTGGCGGCCGAGCGGGCGAGGAGCACCCCGGCTTCCTCGAACGCCTCGCGGATGGCGGCGACCCAGAAGCCCATCCCGCCGGCGTGCAAGCCGAGCTGGGTGCTGGCCGAGGAGTCGTCGCGCCCGTGGCAGCGGCCGAGCAGCTCCGGTGCCCGGTCGTCGGCGTCGACCGCGCCGCCCGGGAACACGTAGGCGCCGCCCATGAACTCGACGGCAAGATTGCGCCGCAGCATGAACACCTCCAGCTGCGGGGCGTCACGAACGAGCATCACGGTGGCGGCCTCGCGAGGGGTCACCACCGCAACGCCTCGGAATCGGGCCCGGCCGAAGGGTCACAAGCGTCGCGCACTACGACTCCAGTCTACGTGGCGCGTCGCGAGTTCCCCGCGAGCCACGCACCAGCGCCGAATTACGCTGGCGACGTGGACCCACGGCGCGCGTTACCCGGCGTCGACCGGGTGCTCGCGGCGCTGTCGGGCCTCCCGCACGAGCTGCTCGTCGCGTGCGCCCGCGACGCGATCGCGGCGGCGCGCGACCAGATGTCGCTCGACGAGGCAGCGGGCGCCGTGTCGGTCGACGAGGTGGTCGCCGATGCGCGGCGTCGCGTCGAGCTGCTCCGGGGCCGACTCTTGCGCCCCGTGATCAACGCCACCGGCGTCATCGTGCACACGAACCTCGGCCGCGCGCCGGTCGGTGACGACGCGCTGGCCGCCGCCCGCGCGATCGGCCGCGGTTACTCGAACCTCGAGTACCACATGGACGACGGCGAACGGGGGTCACGCCACGAGCACGCAGGCGCAATGCTCGCCCGGGCGTGCGGCGCCGAAGCCGGTCTCGTCGTGAACAACAATGCGGCCGCCGTCCTGGTCTCCCTGGCGGCGCTGGCCCGCGGCCGCGAGGTCGTCGTCTCGCGCGGCGAGCTGGTCGAGATCGGCGGCGGCTTCCGGGTGCCCGAGATCATGGCCGAGTCCGGGTGCCGGCTGGTCGAGGTGGGCACCACCAACCGCACCCGCCGCTCGGACTACGCAGCCGCGATCGGTTCGGACACCGCCCTCGTCCTCAAGGTGCACGCGTCGAACTACCGGATGGTCGGCTTCGTCGAGTCGTCCCCCGTCGCCGAGCTCACGGCGCTGGGCCCGCCGGTGATGGTCGATGCGGGCTCGGGACTGCTCGACGAGACGACGCCATGGCTGCCGCGCCGGCCTGCATGGCTGCGGGACGAGCCCGGCATCCGCCAGGCGGTCGAAGCCGGCGCGGCGCTCGTCACGTTCTCGGGCGACAAGCTGCTCGGCGGTCCTCAGGCCGGGGTGGTCGTGGGCCGATCCGACCTCGTCGCCGCGCTGGCGGCCCACCCACTGGCCCGGGCGATGCGGGCCGACAAGCTCACGCTCGCCGGCCTTCAGGCCGTGGCCTTCTCCTATCTCTCTGGGGACGCGACCGCGATCCCACTCTGGCGGATGGCCACCGCGCCCCTGGACGGGCTGCGGACGCGGGCCGAGGCGATCGCGGCCGCGATCCCGGCGGCCAAGGTGATCGACACCGAGGCCGTGGCCGGCGGAGGATCGCTGCCGGGCCTGACGATCCCGTCGGTCGGCGTGGGGATCGAGGTGCCGGCTGCGGCCCGGGCATTGGCCCGCCTGCGCGAGCACGACGTCGTCGCCCGGATCGAGGACGACGCCGTCGTCTGCGACCTGCGCACTGTCGACCGCGCCGACGACGAGCGCGTCGCCCGCGCCCTCGCAGCCGCGTCCGGCTGACCTGTCGGCGCCGTGCGCACCGTCGCCACTGCCGGGCACGTCGACCACGGCAAGTCGACGCTCGTGCTCGCTCTCACGGGCACCGATCCCGACCGGTTCCCGGAAGAGAAGGAGCGTGGCCTCACCATCGACCTGGGATTCGCGTTCACGAAGCTGCCGTCCGGAGAGGAGGTCGGCTTCGTCGACGTGCCCGGCCACGTGCGGTTCATCAAGAACATGCTCGCCGGGGTGGGCGCGGTCGACGTCGTGATGCTGGTGGTCGCCGCCAACGAGGGGTGGATGCCCCAGAGCGAGGAGCATCTGCGCATCATCGAGCTGCTCGGCGTGCGGCACGGGCTCGTGTGCCTCACGAAGGCCGACCTGGTCGACGACGACACTCTCGAGCTGGCCCAACTCGAGCTCGACGAGCACCTCGCGCCGTCGGTGCTCACCGGTTCACCGGTCGTCGTGTGCGACGCGCTGTCAGGCCGCGGGCTCGACGACGTGCGGGCGGGTCTCGACGCCGTGCTCGCGGCCGCGCCCGAGCCCGTCGACCGTGACCGGCCGCGGCTCTGGGTCGACCGCGTCTTCGCGGCCAAGGGCGCGGGGACGGTCGTGACCGGCACCCTGGCCGGCGGTTCGCTGCGCGTCGATGACGAGGTCGAGATCGGGCCGCGGGCGCGGCGGGCGCGGATACGCGCGATCGAGACCGCGCACCACCAGCTGGACGTGGCTACACCGGGCACGCGGGTCGCGCTCAACCTCGCCGGGTCCGGGATCGAGCGGACGGCGCTGCGCCGGGGTGATGGCGTCGTGAGAGCGGGCCAGTGGCAGCTGACCGACGTAGTCGACGTCGGGCTCGAGCCGCTGCGCGAGCACACGTTCCGAGCCCGCTCGTCGCTCCAGTGCTACGCGGGATCGGGTGAGCACTCGGCAGTCCTGCGCGTGCTCGACGCCGATGGCCGGTACGGGCGCATCCGGCTCGACGAGCGGGTGCCGCTGGCTCCGGGCGACCGGCTGGTGCTGCGCGATCCGGGCGAACGAGACACGGTCGGCGGGGCCGAGGTGCTCGACGCCGCGCCCCACGGTCGCGCCCGCGACGCGCTCGCGTACCTCGCGCTTCCGTTGGAGCAGCGGCTCTTGGCCGGGCACCGGTGGGTGGCCGTGGACGCGCTCGGCCCGCGCGCCGGGCTCGGGACGACCGAGGCCGCCGCGCTCTCCGACGACCTCGTCCGGTCGGGCGCCGCAGTGCGTGTCGGCCGGTGGCTCGTCGACGGGGACACGGTGGCGGCGCTGCGAACCGCCGCCGCCGCCGAGGTGCGAGCGCACCACGAGCGCGCCCCGCTCGAGCCGGGCGTGGAGCTGGGGGCGTTGGCGACCGAGTTGCGAGTCGACGTCGACCGACTGCGCGCCGCCCTCGCGGACGACGGCGAGCTCGTCGTCGAGCGTGGCTACGTGCGCGACGCAGCGCGCCTGTCCCGCGCCACCGATTCGGCCGAGGCTCGCGCACTTCTCGACGCGCTCGAGGCGGCGCCGTTCTCGCCGCCCGAGCCGGCGTCAGTCGCCGCGAACCCGGCTTTGGTGCGCTC
>DATFPZ010000318.1:0-10230 GCA_035264545.1 Acidimicrobiia bacterium | reverse complement strand
GCGTTCGTGCGGCACGGCGAGACGCTGCCGAACCGGGCCGGGGTCCTCCTCGGCCGGAGCGACGCCGCGCTGACCGACCACGGCCGGGCCCAGGCGAAGCGCCTCGCCGAAGCTCTCGCCGGCCTCGATGTCGCGCGCGTGCTCACCAGCCCGCTCCGTCGGGCGTGCGACACGGCTGCGCCAGTCGCGGCCGCGTGTGGCCGCTCGGTCGAGGTCGACCACCGCTTGATCGAGATCGACTACGGCGAGTGGGAGGGACGTCCTTTCGCCGACCTCCCGACCCACGTCGTCGACCGCTGGCGCCGGGACGGCGCCTTCGTGCCGCCGGGCGGGGAGAGCCTGGAAGTTGTAGCCGGCCGCGTCGCTTCGTTCTGCGATGAATGGTTGGACGATCGGGTGGTCGTGGCGGTCAGCCACGTGTCGCCGATCAAAGCCGCGGTGACGTGGACGCTGCGCGTCGCGCCAGAACTGGCGTGGCGGATGCGCCTCGACGTCGCGTCGATCACCCGCATCGGCCGCGGCCCCGTCCTCCTGAGCTTCAACGAGACGATGTGACACCGACTGCTACTCGACGCGCACGGGGATCGATGCTCCGCGGGCGGGGCGGGCGTGGGCGCCGGCGCCGTCGACGACGAACCTGCCTTCGCCCGGCCCGTCGGCCACGGGCATCCCGAGGGCGTCGAGCAGGGCGACGTCGGCCTCGGGCGGGCGCCCGGTCGTGGTGAGGTAGTTGCCGACGATGAGCGCGTTCGCGCCCGCGAGCAGCCCCATGCCCTGGAGCTCGCCGAGCACGCGCTCGCGTCCGCCGGCGAGCCGGATCCACGCGCCCGGCATCACGAGCCGGAACAGCGCGATCGCCTGCAACGCCTCGCGCGGCGCGAGCAACGAGCGGTCGTCGAGCGGCGTGCCGGGCCGCGGGTCGAGCAGGTTGACGGGCACCTCGCACGGCGCCAGTGCCGCGAGTTCGAACGCGAAATCGATCCGTTGCTCGAGCGTCTCGCCCATCCCGAGGATCCCACCGCAGCACAGCTCCATGCCGGCTTCGCCCGCGAGGCGGGCGGTCGCGACGCGATCGTCCCAGGTGTGCGTCGTGCAGATCGAGGGGAACACCTCTTTGCACGTCTCGAGGTTGTGGTTGTACCGGCGCACGCCTGCCGCCGCGAGCCGTTCCGCCTGCTCGCGCGTCAGCAGCCCGAGCGAGCACGCGACTTCGAGCCCGGTCTCTCGATGCACGGCCTCGACGGCCTCGAGCACCTTGCGCAACAGCCGCTCCTCCGGGCCGCGCACGGCGACGACGATGCAGAACTGGGTCGCACCCGCGTCGCGCGTCGAGCGGGCCGCCGCGACCACCTCGTCGAGGTCGAGGAACGCGAACACGTCGACACCGGTCTCGAACCGGGCCGACTGCGAGCAGAAGGCGCAGTCCTCGGGGCACGCACCCGACTTGGCGTTGATGAGGCTCTCGAGCTCGACCTCCGGGCCGCAGTACGCGAGGCGAACCCGGTGCGCGAGCGCGACCACGTCGGGCAGCTGCTCGAGAGGCAGCGCCGCCACCGCCACGACCTCGTCACGTGTCAGGGGACGGCGGTCGTCGAGCAGCGCACGAGCGGCGGCGGCGAGGGGCATGCGGGGCCTCCGGGTCGGTCAGGAGAGACCCGGGGAGCGTAGAGGGTTCACCTGGGCCGGGGCGCGCCCGCCTGTTTGCTGTCGGACCACATCACGGCGAGCAGATGGCGAGGCTGCGGCACTCCGCGCAGCTCGCGGAGGCCTCGGTCCTCGAGGCGGAGCTGCCCGCCGACATGGTCGGCGACCGGCTCGGTGACGAGGATCTCGCCGGGGTCGGCCTCGCTGGTGACGCGGGCGGCGAGGTTGACGACCCGGCCGATGAGGTCTCCGTCGTTGTGGACCGCCTCGCCGGCGTGTACGCCGATGCGCAACCGCAGGCCGAGCGCGGCCGCCGCCACGTTCTCGATGTCGCGCTGGATGTCGATCGCGCACTGGACCGCGTCCGCCGGGCTCGGGAACTGGGCGAGGAACCCGTCACCCTGTGTACCGACCTCTTTGCCGCCGCGGGTCGCGAACGACGCGCGCACGAACTCGCGGTAGCGACCGACGACGCCTGCCCATTCGTCGTCGCCGACCTCTTCGGCGAGCCGGGTCGAATCGACGATGTCACTGAACATCACGGCTACCCAGCGCGTGACCGGGCCCGGCGCGGGCTGCTTGCGCTCCCGGCGCCGCGCCGCGAGCGACCGGAGCATCACCGCCAGCGCGTCACCCACCTCCTTACCCGTCCGAGCCGCCTGCTCGGCCGCCCGACGGCGTCGCTTCCGGCCGCGATCGCCGAAGATTCCCGCGACGACGAAGCCGAGGTCCACCACGAGCACGGCGGCGGCGGCGAGGATGACCCAGATCGGCCAGAAGCCGAGCTTGCGGGCGAGCGTCGGGTCCCCCGCGATGTCCGACAGCTCGGCGAAGGACCCGCTCGTGAGTGCCCACGTGGCGACGACAAAGCCGCACACCGCGACCGAGATGAACAGGTGGACCACGAATCGCTGCACGGGGGCTCCTCGTTCACGGGGAGTCTCGCAGAGGGAGCGCCTGCTCGCCCCGGTCATAAACGATGCGGCGCCCGTCGACCCGCGCTGCGGGCATCGGCCGGTGCGGGTCGTGGCGGCCGTCGTGGAACAGATGCTCGACCGCGGCGCCGCGCAGCAGGACGGCGGCGTCGGCCAGGAGCCGGCGGTGGCAGCGCCACCACAGGCTCTCGGCGCACATCACGGCAGCGGATCGCGTACTGCTCTCGGCCAGGAGATCGTCGAGAGCATCCCGGAACTCGTCGGTCTCCATGTGGTCGGCGTACCCGCGGAAGGCGGGGACGCGCAGCGCGCCGTGAGGCGAATCGGGTCGCGGCTTCCGCCGCCCGCCGAGGCGCGGCTCCCATCGGTATGCGACACCGGCGTCGGGCAACCACCGCTCCATCGCCTCGCGGCGGTACTGCGGATGGCGACGGCTCGCCGGGAAGGAGCGCACGTCGACGACGACCGCGATGCCCGCGTCGGACACCAATGCCGCGAAGTCCGCCTCCGGCAGCGTCCCGTGCCCGACCGTACGGAGGGTCACCAGTGCAGCTCCATGGACAGGCCGCGGGCGTCCCGCGCCGGCGGGTCCGGAACGTGGGACGCAGTCCCGTCGGCCACACGACACGCGCTCCACGTCAGGGCGCAGGCGTCGAGCAGGTCGTCGAGAGCCGCGCCCGCCGGTCGCTCGGGGACACAGACCCCGACTCGTCGCAACAAGGCGCGGCGTTCCTCCGAGCCCGCCGCGCTGCGCTTCGGCGTGAGCACCGGTGGCCCTCCCGCCATCGCCGCGAAGCTGAGCTCGGGATGCACTTCGAAGACGCGCGACTGGAGCTTGGGCGTCATGACCCCATCGACGTCCTCGATGCGCGGCAACAGCTTCAGAGTCTGCAGCGTGAGACGTGCGCCACGACGACGGGCATCGGGCAGTGTTCGCACTCCGAGCGCGCACCGGGGCGGTGCCGAGAACACAGAGCTGCGCTTCGCGCCCAGCGCGACCCGCGCTGCCCGGTCGACCTCACGACCGCCCGGTAGGTGCTCGTCGGCCAACCCAATCGGGATGTCGATGGCCACGACCGTGTCGTCGGGGAGCCTGTCGAGCACGGCGGCGAAGTCGCGGTCGACCGACGCGTGCCCGGCGTGCACAACGATCCAGCCCGCCCGACATCCGTCGACACCAGCTACCGGCACCATCGTCATCATTCTGGTGCCGTCGCAAGCTCCGGAGCCTCTCTGGTCGGTCGCAAGATCGCGCCGGTCGGCAAAGCCGCTGTCGCCTGCTCACCGCATAATCCGCGGCATTAGCCGAGGACATTCCGACGCCGACGGCGAGCCGCCCGTCGCCGCCGTCAGTCCGGACGGGCGTCCTGCGAGGCGGGATGCTCGACGACGGCGACCACCCGGCTGGCCATGAAGCGGGCCGAGCGCACCACCTGACCGCCACGAGTGACCTCGGCGACCTCGACGGTGCCGCGGGCGACCACCACGTCGACCCGTCGCCCTTCGCGGGTCGCGACGACCTCGAAGCCGCGGACCTCGTTCCCGGTATCGACCAGGATTTCGACCCGGTCACCCTTCACTACTTCACAAGGGTAGAGGACGGTCAGTGGGGGACGAGGCCGCCGTCCGCGATGACCACCTGCCCGGTAACGAAGCTCGACGCATCGGATGCAAGGAACAGCGCCGGCCCGACCATCTCGTCGGGGTGGGCGGCGCGGCGCTGCAGACTCGAGCTCGCCATCTGGTCCTGCGCCTCGGGGGTGTTCTTGCGCATCATGTCGGTGTCGACCGAGCCCGGAGCGAGCGCGTTCACGCGCACGCCGAGCGGAGCGAACTCCGCCGCCATCGACCGCGTGAACGACATGAGCGCCGCTTTGGTCGCGGCGTAGGTCGCGAGGAAAGGCGCATGCAAGAACGCGCCGGCCGAGATCACGTTGATGACAGCGCCCGACGGGCTGTCCCGCAGGTGGGGGAGCGCTTCCTGGACGAGGAAGACAGGGCCCCGCAGGTTGACGTCCATCGACTTCGCATACGCCTCGGGCGTGAAATGGCCGAGGTCCTCGCGCAGCGGCGTCGCCGCGTTGTTCACGACGATGTCGAGGCGTCCGAGCTCGTCGACCGTGCGCTCGACGAGCACGTGCAGGGAATCGAGCTCACCGAGGTGGGTCGGAACACCGATGGCCTCGCCGCCCATGGCCCGCAGAGCCTGCGCGGTCTCGTCGCAGGCGTCCGCCTTGCGGCTGGCGACCGCTACGCGGGCGCCTGAGGCGACAAAGCCCTCGGCGATCGATCGCCCGATCCCACGGGTGCCGCCGGTGACGATCGCGACCCGTCCCGTCAGGTCGAACAGTGATCGCAGCTGGTGCTGGTTCATGGGAGGACTGTCGCACAGCCCGCCCCGCCGATCAGGACCGGGGTCGCGCCGCGGCCCCGGTCATCTGCTTCCACGTCGCGACGTCGCGCTCGTCGGCGGGGCGGCCGACACGCGTGACCGTGTCGACGTCGGTGGCTTCGGCCCGCAGCGCGCCGACCGTGCACCGCTCCGCATCACGGATACGGAACGGTTCGAACTGGTAGTGCTTCATTGCGTTGTCGTGAGTGAGCTTGGCGACGATCTCGGCATCGAGGTCCGCGAGCAGCACCTCGAGTCGCTCGGGCGCGGTGGGCCACGAGCTGTCGGAGTGCGGGTAATCCGACTCCCAGCACACGTTGTCGACGTTGAACTCGTCGAGCAGCTTCACCCCGACCCGGTCCTCGATGAAGCAGCACAGGATGCGTTCCCGGAACAGCTCGCTCGGCCGGAGTCCTTGCGGCTGCTCGTGGCCCATCCACGCGTTGTGGCGGTCGAGAGTGTGCTCACCCCGCTGCAGGAAGTACGGGATCCACCCGATGTCACCTTCGGTCAGCGCGAAGCGCAGCTTCGGGAAGCGGTGCCAGAAGTCGGCCCACAGCAGGTCGCCGAGCGTGAAGATGCTCATCGCCGAAGACAGGTTCATCGGGACCGGAGGCGGGGCATCGGGCGCGGTCGACGCGCTCTTCGAGGACGACCCGACGTGGCAGCACAGCACCGTTCCGGTGTCGGAGCACGCCGCGAACAAGGGGTCCCACGCGTCGGTGTGGATGCTGGGCATGCCGAGGCCAGCGGGGTTCTCCGAGAACGTGACCGCGTGACAGCCCTTGCGGTCGAGGCGCCGCACCTCTTTGGCGGCCGCCTCGACGTCGAACAACGGCAGGATCCCGCACGGGATGAAACGCTCCGGATGCGCGCCGCACCACTCGTCGATGTGCCAGTCGTTGTACGCCTGGATCATGACGAGGTTGACGTCGCGGTCCGGGCCGGCATTGAGCACCTGGCCCGAGAAGCCGGTCCAATTGGGGAAGTTCAGGCCCGCCAGCTGACCGCCGGCCGACATGTCCCGCACCCGCTCGTTGACGTCATAACAGCCGGGACGCATGTCCTCGTAGCGCATCGGGTTGACGTTGAACATCTCCGGCGGCTTGCCCGCGACGGCGTTGAGCCCGAGATTTCGGCCCCGAATGTCGCCGTAGAACC
Source organism: Acidimicrobiia bacterium (assembly GCA_035264545.1). Classification (GTDB taxonomy): domain Bacteria; phylum Actinomycetota; class Acidimicrobiia; order IMCC26256; family JACDBD01; genus JALZAA01. The sequence goes on along the minus strand of DATFPZ010000318.1, from coordinate 4,098 downwards.
ACTGCTGGGAGCCGTCGGGCTCGTCGACGACGCGCGGCATCGAATCGCGGTACCTCGCCGGGACGTGGGCGTCGAACATGTCGGCCGGCTCGCAGATGTGGTCATCGACCGAGACGAGGATCAAGTCGTCGGCGTGCACACTCATGTCGTCAACTCCCCGAAGAGCCCGCGGTCGGAGAAGAGCTGTACGACGAGCTCGCCCAGGCGACCCATCATGCGCTCGTAGCCGTCGCTCGCCTTGTCGGCGTCGCCGTCTGCGACGGCACTAGCGATGTCGGACAGCCCCTTCCGCTCGATCTCGATGGCGCCGGGGACGAGGGCGAAGAAGTTGCCCGGGATCAGCCCCGACATCGCCCGCAGCACGACCTTGATGCGCGGCGACGCGGCGGCGTCGACGATCGCGGCGTGGAAGCCGATCGTCAGGCGTTGGATCTCCTCGGGGTCGTCGTTCCGGGTGAGCCGGCCCGCGATCTCGTCGAGGCGCTCGCCGAGGTCTGGCCGCGCCCGGCCGATCGCCCGCCGCACGGCGAACCCGTACACGAGCCCGAACAGCTCGTAGGTGTCGCGCGCCGCCTGCTCGTCGAGCGCATTCACGAACGCGCCCCGATGCATCTCGATCGTGACCCAGCCCTCGCGCTCGAGAGCTATGAGCGCCTCCCGCACCGGGATGCGGCTGAGGCCCAGGGCCTGGGCGATCTGCTCCTGGGGGATGCGCTCGCCCGGGCGGAGCCGGCCATCGAAGATCAGCCGCCGGATATAGACGGCGGCGTGCTCGCCGCTGCTCTGACGAACCAGCTGCCCGGGGGAGGGCAGCGACCCGCTCGCGGTCTGATCGCGTTGGCCCACGGTCGCCACGATTGCATACGTTATGCGACATGCCGGGACTCGGTGATCTGCCCCGCGACCAGCTCCTCCCGGTGGTCCTCGAGTACATGATGGTCGGCCACCTCATCGACCGGGCCTTGATGCCGCAGGTCGCGGTGCACGCCGGGGTCGACGCCGTCGATGACGTCGCCATTGACGAGTGGCTCGGGGCCAGCCCCACGTACACCGCCCGGATGCGGCGGCTCATGGGCATCGAGGGCGACGGCGTCGGGGCGATCATGAAGGGGCTCCAGCTCGACGTCGGGTTCGTGCACCAGTACATGGGAGTCAGCTACGAGCTCACCGACGAGCAGCACGGCGCGTTCTGGTTGGACCACTGTGGCGCGCTGATGGACGTCGAGCCGCACGGTGAGGCGCGCGTCGTCGGCATGTGTCACCACATCGAGGACCCGACGTTCGATGGCACCGCCCTCGCCACGAATCCGCGCGCCCGCATCCGGCCCATCCACCGTCCGCCGCGCGTCCCCTCGGACCGTGAGCCGCACTGCCACTGGACGATCACGATTGATCCGCAGAACGAGCCGATCGGCCCCGCCCCGCACACCCTCCGCGTCGCCGATCTTCCGCTCGCGTCGGTGCCGAACGAGCGCCCTCCGGATGCGGAACCGGGGGGGAAGCAGGACTACCGCGGGCCGTTCGATCGGAACTTCCGGCTCGCCGACCTCTCTCACGGCACGCTCGTCGCGGTAGCGCACGAGTTCCAGGAGCAGGTGCACCTGCTCACCAGCTCGGCTGAGCTCTCGCTGGCGGATCGCCTCGATCAAGGAACGGCGCGGGAGATCATGGCCAGCCAGTGGGTGGGGGCAAGTTGGGTCGCGAGCGAGCGGTTGGCCGACGCGCTGCGAGTGAAGGGCGGCGGTGTCGACGCGCTGGCGACGGTGGTCGCGTTGCATCCGGCGCTCCCGCCAGGTTTCGAGCGCACGGTCGACGTCGATGCCGACGCCGGACGCGTGAGGCTCGAGATGACCCCGCTCGCCGGCGGGCTGCTCGACCCGGCCAATCCCGGCTGGCTCGGGCTGCTCGCGCGAGGCGAGCGCGGCGGCATCGAGGCGATGGCCCACGCGGTCGACCGGCGCGCCCAGCTCGCCGATATGGCGGTGAGCGACGCGAGCGTCGTGATCGAGCTCGCCGTCGACGATTCCGCGGAACCGGCGCCCGAGCCGCCCGAGCTCGCGTTCATGCGCCTCAGCGGCACGAGCTCATGGGTGTTCGACGCGACGGCGGGCACGACCACCGTCGCGTTGGGTCAGAAACCTCGCGCATAGCGTCGGTTTCCGACCCATCGGGGTACCCGGGGCGGATGCGGTCAGCGGCCTTCGAACTTCGGGTCGCGCTTCTCGCGGCGCGCCCGGGTGTGCTCGTGGAAGTCGTCGGAGCGGCTCGAGAGCTCGATCGCGAGGGCCTCGTCGGCGAGGTGGCGCTCCAGGTCGACGTCCAAACCGCGGTGGATGAGCAGCTTCGAGAGCCCGACCGCGACCGTGGCGGCCGACGCGAGCTCGTCGACCAGCTCGCCTGCCACGCCGTCGACGAGCTCGACAGGCACGGCTCGGTGCACCATTCCCCACGACGCCGCCTGCGCGCCGGCGACGTCGCGGCCCAGCATGATCATCTCCTTGGCGCGGGCGACGCCGGCGAGCCGGGGCAGGAGCCACGATCCGCCGGAGTCGGGGGTGAACCCCATCGTCGCGAACGGCGCCCGTAGGCGGGCGTCGTCGGCCACGACGGCGAAGTCGGACGCCAGCACCAGGTGCAAGCCGAGGCCGATGATCCACCCCTTCGCGGCGGCGACGATGGGTGTCTGTGTCTCGAGCATGGTCGGGATGAGGCGGTTCACCTGCCAGCGCATCCGACGCTGGATCGCGCCGGCCCGGGGCTTCTCGTCTCCTGTGGCTCGTTGCCCCAGGTCGAAGCCGGAGCAGAAGTCGTCGCCCGCGCCCGACAGGGCGATCACTCTGACGGGCTCGTCGCTGCCCGCGGCCTCGATGGTCTCGGTCAGCGCCAGGACCATCTCGTCGGTGAGGGCGTTCCGGCGCTTCGGTCGGTCCAGCCGCACGCGCAGCACGGCGCCGTCGTGCTCGACGGCGAGCCCTTCCGGCGGCTCGGGATAGTTCTTCACGCGCATTCCTCGGCGGCGAAGCGCTCGACGAGCGCGTCGAGCGTCTCCTGGCACGTCGTCGCGCCGCCGGGAGGCTCGGGCAGGCGCACCGGCCCGTGCTCACGGCTCGGCAGCAGGATTGTCGCGTGCCCCGGCGTCGTGGTCTCGCCTCGCTGGTTCTCGCCCGTCAGCTCGAGCTCGACGGCGGGCCGCTCGCCGTCGACGAGCTCCTTGCGCACGACGCGTCCCCGCATCCAGTGGGTGTCGCCGACGTAGTTGAACCGGCGGAACTGGCAGTCGAGCTTCCAGAGCCAGGCGTCGTCGCCCATCCAGTCGGTGCACAGATGGATCAGCCACGTCTCGCGCATGCGCCCGTAGTCGTACACCGAGGGGTTGCCGGCCCGTCGCGCCCACTCGGGATCCCAGTGCACGCGTTGCTGCACGTCCGGGATGTTCAGGTCGTCGGGGCGGAAGAAGCGGGGTACCCGTTGTCGCTGCTCGTACCCGAGCCGGAGCGCCTTCACCCCGTAGAGCCCCATGCCCATCCCGACGTGCCAGCACACCATGTCGGTGACGCGGAGCGGCCCCTTGACGAGCGGACCGATCTCGTCGCCCTCGTCGACGTCCTCCCACCAGCGCGGCTCGGCCGCGCGGCGGCACGCCGGCTCCGAGGCGTAGCTCTCGTCGATCTCCCGCAGCTGCTCGTCCGAGTAGGGATCGATCGACGTCTCGTCGTACTTGCCGCGCTCCTCGGCCTTCCCGCGCTCGGTGCGGATCATGAGGCGGTACTGCGCCGACAGCATCTCGTCCGGCGCGGCGAACACCTCGGCGGTCCACTCGTGCACGGCGCGCTCGGCGAACTCGCTGCCCTTGTCGTGCACGCCGACCAGCGCGTTGCGGCGTGTCACCGGTGTGCCCGGTCGCAGCGGCGCCCACCATTCGCGGAAGCTGCCCGAGTAGAAGGCGTGCGCGCCGCGGATCGGATCGCCCTTGAGCAGGGCACGTTCCTTCTCGGTGGGCTGCGTGACCTCGTTCTCACCGATCAGCGTGTCGCCGCCGACGAGGGGAGGCGGCGCGATCGGCCCGCCCCAGCGCGTCGTCGCCGCGTACGCGGGGTC
>DATFPZ010000317.1:0-4336 GCA_035264545.1 Acidimicrobiia bacterium | reverse complement strand
GAGGGTCTGTTGCCCACGACGCTGGCCGGGATCCCCGAGTTCGTCGACCGCGTCTACGTCGTCGACGACGGGTCGAAGGACGGCACGGCCGCCGCAGCAGGGAGGGACAGTCGCGTCGCGCTCATCCGCCACGACGAGAGCGGGGGCGTGGGCGCCGCGATCGTCAGCGGCTACAAGCGCGCCCTCGACGACGGCGTCGACGTGGTCGCCGTCATGGCCGCCGACAACCAGATGGACCCGGCCGACCTCGACATGCTTGTGGGAGCCGTCGCGCGCGGCGAGGTCGACTACGCGAAGGCCAACCGGCTCTTCACGGGCCAGGCCTGGGAGCTGATCCCGCGCACCCGCTATCTCGGCAACGCGGTGCTGTCGATGCTGACCAAGATCGCGTCCGGCTACTGGCACGTGGCCGACTCGCAGTCGGGCTACACGGCGGTTGGGCGCCACACGCTCGCGCTGCTCGACCTCGACCGGATCTACCGTCGCTACGGCTTTCCCAACGACATGCTCGTGCACCTCAACGTCATCAACGCGCGGGTTCGCGACTTCCCGTCGCGGCCGATCTACGGGGTCGGCGAGCGGTCGGGGATCAGGTACCGATCGGTCGTCCCGCGGATTTCCTGGCTGCTGCTGAAGGGCTTCCTCTGGCGGCTGCGCGAGAAGTACGTCATCCGCGACTTCCACCCGCTCGTCTTCTTCTACGCGCTCGGGTTCCTGATGACCTTCGCCGGGCTCGTGCTGGGGATCGCCGAAACGGTGCTGCGGCTGATGGGCAACGAGCTCCCGGTGGCGACGATCGTTCTCGTCGCGCTGCTGCTGATCTCGGGCACGCAGTTCACGCTGTTCGCCATGTGGTTCGACATGGAGTCGAATCGGGACCTGCGCTGAGCGGCCACGTCCGGGGTTTGACCCCGGACGTGGCCGCAGCAGACATCTGAGGCGCTACGACGCGCGCAGGTTGACCGGGAACGAGACGAGGCGCCTCGTCGACACGCCGCCGAGCAGGTTCTCGCCCTGCTTGCGCGCCCGGACGAACATCACGAGGAGCCGCTGGCGCGGCGTCGCGGGGTAACCGCGCAGCCGGCTCATCGAGAGCTGCGACCAGCCGTCGGCTCCCGTCGCCTGCTCCGGCGGGATGCTGAACTGGTTGTACGGCGTCGCCGTCACGTAGACGAGCGCGCCCTGGACCGGACGCCCGCCGCACGCGGAGACATGGAACCGGACGGTCAGCGCTTGCGTGCTCCGGCCGACCGGCGTCGGCGCGATGCTCTGCCCGTCCACGGTGAGCCGGGCCGGCGGAGCCAGCTGGCCGATGTTGATCGGCCCTGTTCCCGACGGACAGCCCGTCGCGCTGGGCCCGCTCCTCGTGACGACGGCGGTCGGCGCCGAGGTAGCCGTTGTCGAGCCGTCGGCGTTCGTGGCCGTGACCCGGACGCGAATCGTGTGGCCGACGTCGGCGCCGCGGAGCGCGTACGTCCGCTCGGTCGCCCCCGAGATCTCGGCGCAACCGTTGCCGTTCGCGTTGCAGCGCAGCCACTGGTAGCGGAACGTGATCGTGCCCGTGCCTGTCCACGTGCCGTTCTGCGCGGTCAGGGTCTGGCTCTGCTGAGCATTTCCCGTGATCGACGGCGGCGTAGCGTTGACGGGCGGAGCCTGGCGGGCAGCCGTGCCGAGCCCGGCGAGCGACGCGAAGACGGCGGCGCTCGCCACGGCGAGCACGGCCACTCCGAGCGTGCGGTGCTTCTTCGTCATGTTCGTGACCCCCTGTCTGGTCGTCCCGCACCTCACGGGACGAGAAAGGGAAATTCCCGAATAACGGCTCGGCAAAACGGCCGCTAGGGTCAGTGCCCCGTGACGATCCGCGGCATTCTCTTCGATCTCGACTTCACGCTCGTCGACAACGACGTCGGGTGGCGGCAGCTCTGGCCCGCCGTGGCGGAGCGCTTCGCCGAGCGCTATCCGGCCTTCGATCCCGAGGAGTTCGAGTCGCGCTCCTACGAGTTCGCCGACCGCCACTACCAGCTGCTCCTCAGCGGGGACATCGACTTCGACACGTATCGCCGCGACTACGTCCGCCACGGGCTCGAGCCGTGGGGCGAGCTCGACGACGAGCTCTACGCGGCGTACTCGGACGCCCGCATCCGCTCGGTCGACCTGATCGAGCTCTTCGCCGACGCGCTGGAAACGGTCAGGGCGCTCCGCTCGCGCGGGCTCAAGATCGGGATCCTCACGAACGGGCCGTCGGAGCTCCAGCGCCGCAAGCTCCGGCTGATCGGGATCGAGGACGAGGTCGACGCGGTCGCGATCTCGGAGGAGATCGGCGTCAGCAAGCCCGATCCCGACGCGTACGCGCGCGCCGTCGCGATGCTCGAGCTCGACGCGAGCGAGGTCGCGATGGTCGGCGACCACGTCGTCAATGACGTCGCCGGCGCCCTCGCGGCCGGCCTCGCGGCGGCCGTGTGGGTCGAGCGCCGGCCCGGCGAGACGCTCCCCGAGGGCGCTCATCTCGCCCAGGAGCTGGCCGAAGTCCCGCCGCTGCTGGGATTTAACAGCGCCGACATATCCGGCGGCTAACATCCGCCGCCGAATGCCGACCTCTCTCGTCACCGGCGGCACCGGCTTCCTCGGTAGCCACCTCTGCGAATACCTGCTCGCGCAGGGTCATCGCGTGATCTGCATCGACAACCTCGTCGTCAGCACGCTCACGAACATCGAGCACATCCGCGGCGACGACTTCGTCTTCGTCAACCACGACATGGTCGACCACCTCGTGGTCGACGAGCCGGTCGACTTCGTCTTCCACCTCGCCGCCCTCGCGAGCCCCGTCGACTACATGCGCATGCCGCTGCATTCGCTCAAGGTCGGCTCCCACGGCACTCACAACGCGCTCGGTGTGGCCAAGTTCAAGCGCGCTCGCTTCCTGCTCGCGTCGACCAGCGAGGTCTACGGCGACCCGCTCGTCCACCCGCAGCCCGAGTCGTACTGGGGCAACGTCAACCCGATCGGCCCGCGCGGCGTCTACGACGAGGCGAAGCGCTACGCCGAGGCGCTGACGATGGCATACCACCGCCAGCAGGGCGTGGACACGGCGATCGTCCGGATCTTCAACACCTACGGGCCGCGGATGCGCCCCAACGACGGGCGCGCGATTCCCACCTTCGTGCGCCAGGCGCTCGCGAGCCAGCCGCTCACCGTCTTCGGCGACGGCTCGCAGACGCGCAGCTTCTGCTACGTCGACGACCTCGTCCGCGGGCTGTTCCTGCTCGCCACGAGCGGAGAGCACCTGCCGGTCAACCTCGGCAACCCCGGCGAGTTCACGATCCTCGAGCTCGCCGAGACCGTGGTGCGGCTGACGGGCTCGTCGAGCGAGATCGTCTACGAGGCGCTGCCCGAGGACGACCCGCAGCAACGGCGGCCCGACATCACGCGGGCGAAGCAGATCCTGAGCTGGGCGCCGGAGATCGACCTCGAGGAAGGCCTGCGCCGCACGCTCGGCCTCACGTCTCCGGGACGGGAGCCGGTCGTTGCGTAAGCGGATTCTGCTCGTGGCGGCGGCCGTGCTCGCCGCCACACTCGTCGCCGTACCCTCGGCCATGGCCAAGAAGGGAATGCTCGTCGGCCTCTACGACGAGCCCCAGACCTTCGGAAATCCAACCCGTGCCTTCCCGCTGATGCGGACGCTGCGCGCGCAGGTGGTGCGCGTCAACCTCTACTGGGGCTCGAGCGCCGGCCGTACCGGCACCGGGCTCGGAGTGGCCAAGCGCCGGCCCGGCAAGCCGCTCGACCCCAATGACAGGGCCTACGACTGGTCGCTCTACGACCGCACGGTCCAGCTCGCGAAGCGGCACCGGATGAAGATCGTCTTCGCCGTTTACGGCACGCCGGGCTGGGCGAATCGCGGCCGCGGGCCGAACGTGCCGCCCACGAAGATCGCCGACCTGCGGAACTTCGCCTACGCGGCCGCCAAGCGGTACAGCGGCACGTTCCGCCCGGGTGGAACGGACAGGTCGTACGCGGCGCCGCTGCCCGCCGTGCGGTTCTGGCTCGCCTGGAATGAGCCGAACAACCCGGTCTTCCTGCGCAAGCAGTACCGGAAGGTCGGCAGGCGCTGGGTGATTCAGAGCGCAAGCGACTACGCGAAGATCTGCAACGCGATCTACTCAGGCGTCAAGACGACGCTGCTCAGGGGCGAGAGGGTCGCGTGTGGCGTCACCGCACCCCGGGGCAACAACTCGCCTCGCTCGAGCCGGCCCTCGGTGTCGCCGACGGCGTTCCTCCGGGCGGCCAACCGTGCGGGGATGAAGCGCTTCGACGCCTACGCTCACCATCCGTACTA
>DATFPZ010000316.1:0-5298 GCA_035264545.1 Acidimicrobiia bacterium | reverse complement strand
CGCCGCGCCCGCGGGAGCAGCGCAGGGCGGTGTGACGGTGAAGCACGACGTCACCTACCGCACCGCGGACGGCGAGCAACTCGGGCTCGACGTCTATCAACCGGCGAAGAAGGGCAAGAGCCGGCCCGCGGTCGTCGTCGTGCACGGGGGCGGGTGGATGGCCGGTGACAAGTCGTGGTTCGCCCAGCAGAGCAACCAGCTCGCCGAGCGTGGCTTCGTGGTGTTCTCGGTGAACTACCGGCTCGCGCCCGCGCATCCGTACCCGGCCGCGGTCGAAGACGTCGAAGCTGCGGTCGAATGGGTGCGCAAGCACGCCAAGGAGTACGGCGTCGACCCCAAGCGCATCGGCGCCCTCGGCGGGTCCGCGGGCGGGCACCTCGTCGGTCTGCTCGCCACCGACGGGAAGGGATCGCTCAAGGCCGGCCATCGGGTCGCAGCGGTGGTGTCGTGGTCGGGCCCGATGGACTTCGTCAGCCTCGCCCCGGCCGCCGCGACCAATGCCGGCAGCTCGATGAGGGGGTTCCTCGGGTGTTTGCCCGACGCGTGCCCCGACACCTACGCAGCCGCGTCACCCGTCACGCACGTCGACAAGACCGACGCCCCGATGCTCATCGTGAACTCGACGATGGAGCTCGTGCCGCAGTCGCAGGCCGACGCAATGAAGGCCGCGCTCGACAAGGCCGGTGTCGCCAACCAGGCGATCATCCTGCCCGGCCGCGCCCACTCGCGGGCGTACTCGAACCAGGTCTGGGACCAGACCGTCGCCTTCCTCGAGAACTACCTGAAGAAGTAGCGGGTCGCCGGGCCCGAGGGCGGCGATACGGTGCCGGGCATGGCCGCGGACGAACCGACGCTCTCCGTCACCGAGCTCAACACGACCATCCGCGACGCGCTCCGGGGTGCGATCCCCGAGAACGTGTGGGTGCGCGGCGAGGTGCAGGGGTTCCGCGAATCGCGGGCCGGGCACGTCTACTTCCAACTCGTCGAGAAGGACGAGCGCCGCAACCGGGTGCAGGCGGCACTGGACGTCGCGCTGTTCCGCAGCCACCTCATGACCGTCCACGCTGCATTGCGCAAGGTGCCCGGCGTCGAGCTCGCCGACGACGTCGAGGTGCGGGTGAAGGGCCACATCGACGTGTACCCGCCGACCGGGCGGCTCCAGCTGATCATGACCGGCATCGACCCGGTGTTCACCGCCGGCGCGCTCGCCGCCAACCGTGACCGCGTGCTGCGCCAGCTCGAGGCCGAGGGCCTGCTGCGCGCCAACGCCGCCCACACGCTGGCGGAGGTCCCGCTGCGCATCGGGCTCGTGACCAGCGCCGCCAGCGCCGCGTACCACGACTTCCTTCACGAGCTCGACGCCAGCGGCTTCGCGTTCCGGGTCGGCGTGTGCGACGTGCGCGTGCAGGGGGCCAACGCGCCCCGCCGGGTCGTGTGGGCGCTGCGACGGCTCGCCCGCATCGCCTCCGCCTTCGACGCCGTCGTGGTCGTGCGGGGCGGCGGGTCCCGCGCCGACCTTGCGCCGTTCGACAGCGACGACGTCGCCCGCGCCATCGCCGCCATGCCGGTGCCGGTGCTCACCGGGATCGGGCACGAGATCGACCGCTCGGTCGCCGACGAGGTGGCGCACACCGCGAGCAAGACACCGACCGCGTCCGCCCAGGTTCTCGTCGAGCGGGTGATGGAGTTCGTCTACCGCCTCGACGACGTGTCGCGCGGGGTCGTGCACCACGCCCGCTCGAACTGCTCCCTCGCCCTGCGGGAGCTGCGCGACTGCGCCCGCCGCGCCCGGCGCGGTCCGCCGGCGGCGCTGGCGCGCGAGCTGGCAGGAGTGGAGCGCCATCGCGGGCGGGCCGAGGAGCTCGGCACCCGGGCCGTCAAGCAGGCGATCGCGACGCTCGACGGGAGTGAGCGCACGCTGTCGTCCGCCGGCGGCCGTCTCGCCCGGGCCGAGGGCCGGCGCCTCGACGCGGCGGCGGCCCGGCTGCGGGCCCTCGACCCGACGCGGGTGCTCGAGCGGGGCTACACGATCACCCGCGACCGCGACGGGCAGGTGGTGAAGCGGACGGCGGCGTTGAGCACCGGAGACCGGCTCGTCACCGAGTTCGCCGACGGGACTGCCGCCAGCGTCGTGCAAGAGGTAGACAAGCGCGAGCCATGAGCACTCCGGACGACGACGTGGACGGCGGCGACCTCGGCTACGCCGAGGCGATGACCGAGCTGGAAGGGATCCTCGAGGAGCTCGAGGGCGACCACCTCGACGTCGACGTGCTCGCCGAGCGCGTCCGCCGGGCGAGTGAGCTCATCAAGCTGTGCCGGACCCGCATCTCCCGCGCCCAGGAGGACGTCAACCGCATCGTCACCGACCTCGAGGTGTTCGAGAGCGAGCTCGGCGGCGCACCTGCGGTCGACGCCGACGAGGACGAGCTCGACGGCGACGTCGCCGCCCACGAAGCCGACGAGCTGTTCTGATCCCGGTGGACGACTGGCCCGCGCTGCCGTTCGACGACTGGCGTGACACCCGCGACACGCTGCACATGTGCACGCAGATCGTCGGCAAGCTGCGGCTGGCGTTGTCGCCGTTCGAGCCCCAGTGGGCGAACGTCCCTCTGTACGTCACCGCCCGGGGCCTGACGACCTCACCGGTCCCCGACGGGCTCCGCACCTTCGACGTGGAGTTCGATCTCGTCGATCACCGGCTGGTCGTGCGCGCCAGCGACGGCAGCATCGAGCAGCTTCCGCTGCGTCCACGCGCCGTCGCCGATTTCTTCGCGGACTTGATGGGCGCGCTCGACCGGCTCGGGATCGACGTCACCATCTCGCCCGGACCGTCCGAGGTCGCCGACCCGATCCCGTTCGCCGAGGATCGCGTTCACCACTCCTACGAGCCGGCCGACGCCAGACGCTTCTTCCACGTCCTGTCGCAGGCGGACGTCGTCCTGAAAGAGCACCGCAGCCGATTCAACGGCAAGGCTCCGCCCGTCGAGTTCTTCTGGGGCAGCTTCGACCTCGTCGGGATCCGGTTTTCGGGGCGGCCGGCCACGCCTCCACCGGGAGCCGACACGATCACCCGCTACGGCGGCGACGCCGAGCAGATCTGCGGTGGCTTCTGGCCCGGTCAGGACGCGTTCCCCGCCGCCGCGTTCTTCGCCTACGGGTATCCCAAGCCCGATGGGATCGAACAGGCGTCGATCGCACCCGAGGGAGCAGGTTGGAACCCCGATATCGGGGAGTTCGTGTTCCCGTACGACGCGATGCGGATGGCGCCTGATCCACGACGCGCCCTCTTGGACTTTCTCGAGAGCACCTACGACGCGTGTGCGCAACGGCTCGGGTGGAGCCCGGACTTCATCCGTACCGAGGAGCCTTGACGCGCGGTTACGACCGCGCCGCGATCCGCCCCATGGCGCCCGACTGGTAGTCGTCGAACGCCTGCACCAGCTCGTCGCGGGAGTTCATGACGAACGGGCCGTAGCGCGCTACGGGCTCGCGCAACGGGACGCCCGAGATCACCAGCACGTCGAGCGGACCCTCGGCGTCTTCGGACGCCGCGAGGTGCACGTCGCCGTCGTCACCTGCGAACAGCACGAGCTCCGACTCGGCCGCCGCCGTCTGCTCGTCGCCGAACCCCCCGCGTCCGCGGATCACGTACGCGAACGCCTGGTGCCCAGGAGGGATCGGTACGTCGACCGAAGCGCCGGGCTGCAGCGTGAGGTGCACGTAGACAATCGGGCTGTGCGTCTCTACCGGACCGCGGACGCCGAACACGTCGCCGGCCACCACCTTGACCCGCACGCCGCGGACGGGCTCGGTCACAGGGATCTCGTCCGCCTTGATCTCCTGATAGCGCGGCGGCGACATCTTGTCGGCGCGGGGCAGGTTCACCCACAGCTGCAGCCCATGAACGCGGCCGCCCTCGCGGCGGATGCGCTCGGCCGGCAGCTCGGAGTGCACGATGCCGGCGCCCGCCGTCATCCACTGCACTTCGCCGGGACCGAGGTAGCCACCGCCGCCGCTCGAGTCGTGGTGCTCGAAGGCGCCCTCGAGCATGTACGTGACGGTCTCGAATCCCCGGTGGGGATGGTCGGGCGCGCCGACGGCCTCACCCGGGCCGTACTCCTGCGGGCCCATGTGGTCGAGGAGCAGGAACGGATCGACCATCTCGAGGCCGGCGGTGGGGAACGTCCGCCGAACCACGAACCCGCCGCCCTCGACGGTGCGCGTGGCGGGGACGACCTTGGCCACCGAGCGATGCTGTGTCATACCGGCTTCAAGGCCGGCGGGGCGGCGGCTATTCCGCCGGCGCCATCGCGTTGACCGCACCTGCGAGCGCGTCCTCCCACGGCCAGTTCCAGAGGAAGTGCCTGTTCACGTCGTCCATCTCGTTGTACATCCACCAGTAGAAGTAGACGCCGCAGGAGAAGATGCTGGCGACGATGCGGCCGGCGTAGTTCTGCTTGCCCTTCTGCCGGGACGGGTCGGGGGCGGGCACGTTCTGTCCCAGCCGGGCGAAGATCGCGCTGAGCTCGGCCTCGACCGCGCCTTCGGCTTGGTCGTGCTTGATGAGATCGCCGTCGAGGAACACGAACCCGACGAAATAGGCGATCGACGTGAGAACCGCGATGATCACCCAGATGCCGGGGTCGCGGAACTCGGTCGTCAGTCCCCGCATGACAGCCACGTTCGCGGCGATGCGCTCGAAGTTCGGCCGGAGCTCTTCCGCCACTCCCTGCGCGCTCGCCCGCTGCCACGCGAGCTCGGTCGCCGACTCGAGCAGGTCGAGGCGGCGGCGGTTGTGGTCGCGCATGCGCTTCATCAGTTGGTAGAAGACGTAGAAGCCGAAGATCCCGCACGTGATGATGGTGAGGAAGATCACCATCCCCATTCCCTCGAAGTAGTAGTCGGTCTGCGAGCGGGCTCCGTACGCCATGCGGAACCGCTCGGTCGGCGTCAACGACGGCGGCGGGACGGGAGGCTGCTGCGGAGGCGGAGGCGTTGCCGGCGGCGGCGGGGGCGGCGGTGGCGGCGGTGGAGGTGACGCGGGGGGCGGCGGCGGCGGCGGCGGCGTCATGGGCGCGCACCCTACTCACGGCGCGACCATGATGCGTGCGCCAAGCCCGCTGAGCGGGCTCCATGCACGCATCGGGGAGGCGGCCAATGCCCGACGAGTACACGCCGACGCCGGACGATCATTTCACGTTCGGGTTGTGGACGGTCGGGAACCGCGGGCGTGACCCGTTCGGGCACGAGACCCGCCCGCCGCTCGACCCCGTCGACACCGTCACCAAGCTCGCCGAG
>DATFPZ010000315.1:0-2324 GCA_035264545.1 Acidimicrobiia bacterium | reverse complement strand
ACCAGCGGAGCGGTCTGGCGGCGCTCGATCAGGTAGAAGCCGGCGATCAGCGCCAGCGCGAGCGCGCCGAGGCCGAGCGTCTGCGCCGAGGCCCAGCCGGCCTGGTTGGCGTCGACCAGCGTGTACACGAGCAGCGACAGGCCGGCGGTGATCGACACCGCACCGGCGATGTCGAAGTGGCGCTCACCCGCGTTGCGCGACTCGGGCAGCAGGCGCGGCGCGAGGACGGCGGCGAGCAGGCCGATCGGCACGTTGACGAACAGCACCCACTCCCAGCCGGCCCACTCGGTGAGCATGCCGCCGAGCAGGACGCCGACGGCACCGCCCGAGCCGACCGCGGCGCCCCAGACGCCCATCGCCTTGTTGCGCTCAGAACCCTCGGCGAAGAGCACGGTCACCAGCGACAGTGCGGCCGGGGAGAGCAGCGCGGCGCCGAGGCCCTGGACCGCGCGCGCGGCGACCAGCCAGCCGGCGCTCTGGGCGAGCCCGCCGGCCAGCGATGCGGCCGCGAACAGGATCAGGCCGACGATGAATAGACGGCGACGGCCGAGCAGGTCGGCGATACGGCCGCCGAGCAGCAGGAAGCCGCCGAACACGAGCACGTACGCGTTGACGACCCACGACAGGTCGTCCGACGAGAACCCGAGGTCCGTCCCGATCGACGGAAGCGCGACGTTGACGATCGATGCGTCGAGCACGACGACGAACTGGGCGGCGGCGAGCAGCGCCAACGCCACCCACTTGTTGGTGCTGCTGGGAGACATGCAGAGTTCCTCTCTCGAAATCGTATTACGACCCTACTACAATAGTACGGGCATAATGCAATAGCGGGACGCGTGTAGGTCCCAGCACGATCGAGAGCAGTTAGACGAAAGAGGTTCGCGATGCGCTACCCCAAGGACCAAAAGCAGGCCACCAGGCAACGCATCCTCGAAGCGGCCGGACGGCGCTTCAAACAAGACGGCATCGACGGCGCCGGTGTCGCCGCCGTGATGTCCGATGCCGGCCTGACCAACGGCGCCTTCTACGCCCACTTCAAGTCGAAAGAGGACCTCGTCGCCAACGTCCTCGCCGAGCAGCTGCGAGTCCAACGCGAGAGCTTCCGCGCCGCGCCCTCCGATCGCGCCGGGCTCGAATCGCTCATCCGCGCCTACCTCTCCCCCGAGCACCGCGACCAGAGCGCCGACGGCTGCCCCTCCGCCGCGCTGCTCGACGAGATTGCCCGCCGACCCGCCGGCACCAAGGATGTCTTCACCGACGAAGTCCTCGCCACCGCCGACGACATCGCCGCCCGCCTGGACCCCACAGACGCCGACGCGGCGCGAACCGACGCGCTCACGCTCCTCGGATTCGTGATCGGCACCCTGCAGCTGTCCAGGGCCCTGACCGATCGCGACCTCTCCGACCACCTCCTCGCCCAAGGGGTGGAGACGGCCCTGAAGCTGCTCGACGACCGCGCGTCCACGCGGGCGTGACGACAGCGCACAGGCGCGCGCCCGCCGCCTCATGAATGGGCGAGAGCGGCGGACTGCGTTAGCGGAAGCTCACGCGGCGCGTAGCGGCCGGAGCTGTCCGGCGCGCCGGTCGGCGTCGAAGGTGTAGATGCCGAGCGCGTCGACGCGTTCGAAGATGGTGGGCATCAGGCCCGCGAGCTCGTCGTCGGCGGACCGACCGGGGAGTGCATCGAGGGCGAGCTGGGTGTAGATCGCGTTCCAGTAGAGGATCCCCTGGTGGGATGTGTCCGAGAAGGACAATTCTCGGACATGACCGGCGCTGCCCCTGTCGTGCGCAAGCAGGCGTCCCAGGCCCCGCTGATAAGACGACTGCCTGGGACGAGGTACGAGCGTCATCGCCGACCGTCGGCTCGCTATTGCAATGCGCGAGTGCGCCGAGGCTGCTCGGTGCCATGAAGGAAGGGAGTCCGTGATGACATGAGGAGCGACAAGTTTGGGGCGGCCTGCCGGTGTGAGTCCGGTCGGGGGAGATGCCTGGGTCCCCGGTAGCGAGGCCCCCGTGCGTGGTCGAGAGGCCGGGTGCGAAGCGGGGCCGAGGCGACCGCGCGCTCTGCAACGTGAGTGAAGCCCGAATAAGCGTCGTCAAGCGGACCCGCCCCGTCGGGGCGGGAGAGGGGGAGCCGAGCCGGTTCGTCCACGGCGAAGGCCAGGGAAGGCGCTCTTGGTCCGGGAGCGGGCGCCGAGGAACCCTCCGGCGTGGCGGGCGTTGAACGTGCGGATGGTCGTCCTGGGAACTCGGGAGAGCCGTCTCGGCCCCGGTGGCTGCGGGGTGCCGGGAGGCGATGCCCGCCTATAACCGGCGAACCCGGG
>DATFPZ010000314.1:0-4528 GCA_035264545.1 Acidimicrobiia bacterium | reverse complement strand
ACGTGCGGCTTCCCAAGGCCCACCGAGTGCTCGCCCGGGACGGCGCGCTTCCCGTCTTCTGGAACACGGTCGTCTGGCGCGACGACCCGCTCCGCGCCGCCGTCGACGACCTTTATCAGCGTGAGGCGCCCGAGCTCGTGGCGCGGCGTCCAGCGTTTCCGGGCACCCGCCCCATCCGGAACCTCAGCATTCAAGAACTGGCGGACTCGCCGCTGTTCGGACCTGTCACGACGCACGAGTACCCGTGGAATCAGACGTACACGACGGCGAGCTATCTCGAGCTCCTATCGACGCACTCTGATCACCGCATGCTTCCCGGCGACGTGTTCGACCGGCTTGCGCGGGCCTCGCGACGATCATCGACGCGTCCGGAGGCGAAATCCGTGTCGACTACACCGCACGGCTCCACCTCGCTCGCCGCGCCGGCTAATGCCAGCCTCGGTCGAGCACGCCGGACCCGGCCCTCAGGTGGGCCGCCGGTAGGCTTTCGGGCCATGCTCTGGCTCGAGCGAGAGGTCGTCGCGACCCTCGTCAGCCCGACTCTCGACGACCACAAGCGGGCGGAGATCGAGACATACGTCGACGACTCGCTGCGCGCGATGCCCGAGCACCTTCGGGCAGGGATGGCCGCCGAGTCGATCCTCTTCGGGGCGTGGCCGATGGTCCAGGGCGCGCTCGGGCGCTACGACCGGGGATCGATGAACGCGCGCGTCGAGCGCTGGAAGGCGAGCCGGTTCGACCCGGTCCGCCAATACGTGCGATTGCTCCACTCGCTGGTCCTGTTCGCCGAGCACGAGCTCACGCCCGCAGCGCCGCGATGAGCACGCCCGAGGCGACCCTCGACGCCGACGTGCTCGTGATCGGGTCGGGCGCGGGCGGTGCGGCCACCGCCGCCACCCTCGCCGCCGCCGGCCGCCATGTGACGGTGGTCGAAGAAGGCCCGTGGATCGACCCTGACGCGTTGGAGCCGTTCTCGCTCGAGGAGATGGCCGCCAAGTACCGGCACCGGGGGCTCGCAGCCGCGCTCGGGAACCCGGCGATCGCCTTCGCGGAGGGACGCTGCGTCGGCGGGAGCACCGAGATCAACAGCGGCCTCTACCACCGGCTGCCCGGGCCCCTCGCCGACTCGTGGCGGCACGAATACGCCATCGACGAGTTCGGCTCCGACACGCTCGACGTTTATGCCGAGCGCATCGAGCACGAGCTCGCGGTGTCACGGCTCCCGGGCGCCCCGCCGCCGTCGTCGGCGCTGCTCGAGCGGGGCGCGACGAAGCTCGGCTGGCAGGCAGTCGAGTACGCACGCGTGTTCCGATACGACGCCGCCGGTCGGGGCGTCAAGCAGACGATGACCCGCACGCTGCTCCCGCGGGCCGTCGATGCCGGTGCAACCGTGATCCCGGATTGCCGGGTACGCCGGCTGTTACGGCGCGACGGACGAGTCATCGGTGTCCGTTGTCAGCGCACCGAGAACGGCGAGTCCGAGGATCTCATGATCCGTGCCGAGAACGTCTTCGTGTGCGCGGGCGCGATCCAGACACCTGCACTCCTCCACCGCAGTGGCATCCGTGCCGGCATCGGGTCGGGACTCAAGGTGCACCCGATGATCAAGATCGCGGCGCGCTTCCCGCACCCTGTCGACCACGGCGGCGTGCCGATGCAAGTCATCACCGAGTTCGGACCGAACCTGTCGATCGGCGGATCCGCCAGTCGCCGGGGTCAGGTCGCGATGGCGCTCGCGGACTCGTCCGCCGACTACCGCGAGGCGATGGACGACTGGGAGCACGTCTCCGTCTACTACGCGGCCATTCGCAGTGAAGGTCGCGGGCGCGTCGTGGCTCTGCCCGGTTTGCGGGCGCCGGTCGTCACGTACCGGCTGACGGAGGGCGACATGAGCCGGTTGGCGCGCGGCCTCGTGCATCTGGGCGAGGTCCTCCTAGCGTCAGGCGCGACGGAGCTCTACCCGTCAGTGGCGGACGGGCCCGTCGTGCGCGGTCACGACGGGCTGGCGGCGTGGTGGGATGCGGTGACGCGGAGCCGCACCAACCTCATGACCGTCCATCTCACGTCGAGCGTGCGCATGGGCGAGGACCGTTCGCGCACCGGCGCCGACAGCTTCGGGCGGGTGTGGGGGTTCGACAACCTTCGCGTCAGCGACGCGTCGCTCGTGCCCGACGCGCCGGGGGTGAACCCGCAGGGGACGATCATGGCGATCGCCGCCCGCAACAGCGATCACTTCCTCGCGATGGCGTGACTTCCTGCTGCGTTGGGCCGGTCGCGTGCGGCATTCGGGGAATCGAGTGACCCGAAGAGCCGGCATTCGCTCGGTGCTCTCGTTCCCCTCGGTCTTTCGCGTCTACCAACGGGCCGTTGGCGCTCGGAACCTCAAGCGTTCGATCATCGACCGCCATCTTCGGCCTCGTAGCGGCGATCGCCTTCTCGACATCGGCTGTGGTCCCGGCGATCTCGTCGACGACCTCCCGGACGTCGGCATCGAATACGTCGGGCTTGACGTGAGCGGACAGTACATCGAGTACGCGCGAGCGCGTTTCGGTGAGCGCGGCTCGTTCCTCGTCGCCGACGTGCTCGACGCCGACGCCGATGCGCTCGGCACGTTCGACCTTGTCCATGCCCATGGACTGCTGCACCATCTCGATGACGCCGTGGCGTCTCGGGCGTGTGCGCTCGCCGCGAAAGTTCTCGTCCCGTCGGGAAGGTTCGTGACGGCCGACCCCTGCTTCCATCCCGATCAGTCGCGGTTGGCTCGGTTCACCGTGTCCAGGGACCGAGGACAGGCGGTGCGAACACCGGATCGCTATTGCGCGCTCGCCGAGCAATCTTTCGCGCGCGTGGACGTCCTGGTGGACCAGTCGCCGCTGCGGATCCCGCACACGACCGCGGTGCTCGTCTGCGCTGAACCGGAGCTGCAGGCTCGACACCTTGCCGGCACGTAGGCCATCAAGTCCGCCGGTTATCTACCGGCGCCGTCACGAAGGACAGGATCTCGCAGTCGGCGCTTGGGAACGCCTGCCGCGTCGACACGGTCGAAGCCACGGTCCTCGCGTACGAGATACAGGGGACGTTGCTTGACCTCGTCGTGGATACCCGCGATGTACTCGCCGATCACCCCGAGAACGGCGAGCTGAACGCCGCCTAGGAACGCCAGGCTCACCGCGATCGAAGCCCAGCCGGGAACTGCGTAGAGGCCGGTCAGTTTGACGACGGCGGCGGCGATGCCGAGCAGAAACGAGAGAACAGAGACGACGAACCCAACCGTCAGGGCGAGACGCAACGGGGCCGTCGAGAAGGAGACAACCCCGTCGACAGCGAACGAGAACATCCTCCGAAGCGGAAACTTTGTCTTGCCGTGGTGACGAGGAGCCCGCACGTAGTGAACGCCCGTTTGGTCGTAGCCGACCCAGGCGAACATCCCCCGCAGATATCGTCGGTGCTCAGGCATCCCGGACACGGCATCGACGACACGCCGATCTACGAGCCGGAAATCGCCTGCGTCGGCCGGCAGATCGACCTTGCTGATTCGGCCGATGAGTCGGTAGAACCACCGGGCGGTCGTGAGCTTGATGCGCGATTCGCCGGTCCTCTCCGTACGAACCGCGTAGACGACGTCGTAACCCTCGCGCCAGCGGTGCGCGAGATCCAGGGCAACCTCCGGCGGATCTTGCAGATCGCCGTCCATGATGATCACCGCTTTCCCCGCGGCATGGTCGAGGCCGGCTGTCAGCGCGATCTGATGCCCGAACCTGCGGGACAGCCGCACGACCTTGACGCGCGGGTCGTCCTCTTGCAGCTTGCACATGGTCTCGAAGGAGCCGTCGACGGATCCGTCGTCGACGAGGACCACCTCACTCGGGCCGTCGAGCTTCTCCATCACAAGCCGAAGCCGGCGATGCAGCTCCTCGAGCGTTTCCTGCTCGTTGAGGATTGGGATCACGAAGGAATAGTCGGGTGGCATCTTCGGAGGACGTTCAAATGGGATGAGACCCTCGAAAGTGTACCGATTCCCGCGCCCCGCTCCAGCGGGCCTGTGAGTTCACGCGCGCGGTCGCGTCGCCGCCGAAACGGGACCGACGAACAGCGCGACAGTTTTCTGATCCCACTGGTTCTGAAGGTCTGCGTAGCGGCGAAAGCGCTTCGCCCAGGCGTCGTCCAGGTTCAAGTACCCGCCCCGGATCATCACGTCCAGCTCACGTGTCGCGACCAGCGCGGCGACGTCGAGCCCTTGGTCCGGTGAGCGGGCCAGCGTCGGGAGCTTGCCCTCATCGAGCGCGGTCTGCCCTCGTGCGTTGAGAGGGAGCCCGCGCTGTCCGATGAACTCGCCGATCTGCGTCTTGAGCCGCGCCAGTTCGCGCACTTCCGTGGCGGGAACACCTTCGCCATCGGCGACCCGGCGACTCCCCGTCGGCGCCTCGAGGGTCGCATCTCCTTGCCGCAACAGAAGCGCTGCATTCGCGTTGTGGCCGTTGAACCGGCGCGCCGGACCGAACTGGCGGACGAGCTGGGCGTCGCGGAC
>DATFPZ010000313.1:0-2339 GCA_035264545.1 Acidimicrobiia bacterium | reverse complement strand
ATCGGCGAGGGCGCGCATCTTCTCGTCGTCGGGCAGCGCCATCGTCGGGCCCCACCCCGGCAGTGCGTCGAAGAGAAACCCGGATCGGAAGTTGAGGTGTAGCTGCATGACGGCGGGCACCGTGAGCGCGAGCACGCGGCCGCCTTGCTCGGCGGCGCGGTCGGACGCTGCGAGCTGCTCCCGGTAGGTATCACTCCCCGCTCCGACGACGAGCACGTTCCAGTTCAACGACCGACCGGCGGCTGCCGACATCGCGGCCATGAGCTCGATGTGCTCGTCGGAGAACGGCCCGACTGTCGGGATGAACTCCAACGTCGTGCCGGGATGGTCGCCGACGACGCGTGAGAGCGCGACCAGCTCGTCGCGCGTTGCGGCGCGTGACGGCACGGGTTCGCCGTCGCCGTCGTTGTGGGTCGGCGCCTGCGACGACGAGAAGCCCAGTCCGCCGGCCGCGAGCGACTCGGCGAGGGTCCGGGACATCGCGGCGACGTCGCCGTCGGTGGCCGGCTCGTGGCTGCGTTCGCCCATGGCGACCCGTCGCAACGCCGAGTGTCCGACGAGGAAGCCGGCGTTCACCGCCAGCGTGCCGTCGAGGCGGTCGAGGTACTCCCCGAACGTCTGCCAGTCCCACGGCACGCCGGTAGCGAGCGACTCGAGGGGCATGCCCTCGACGCGGGAGAGCATGCGCATGAGGTAATCGGCTTCGCTCGCCGCAAGCGGCGCGATCGTGAAGCCGCAGTTGCCGCCGACGACGGTCGTGACGCCGTGGAGCGGCGACGGCGTGAGTGCGGGGTCCCAGAACGCCTGGGCGTCGTAGTGCGTGTGAATGTCGACGAAACCCGGGGCGACGATCAGGTCCGACGCATCGATCGTGCGCGACGCCGGCTCGTCGACGTCGCCGATCGCGACGACACGACCGTCACGGATGCCGACGTCAGCCCGCCGCCGCTCCATCGCCGTCCCGTCGACGACACTCCCACCCACGATCTTCACGTCCAGCACGGTTGTCTCCTTTCGATGCGCACCTGAAGCCCGCTCAGCGGGCTCTGTGCACGCATCATGGAAGTCCGAGCAGCTTGGCGGCTTCGTCGGGCGTCGCGACGGAGCGACCGACGTCGTCGGCCAGCTCGACGACCTCGCGTACGAGCGCTTCGTTGGTCGGCTCGCGCGCTCCTGCGTAGTCCTCCAACCCGACCCTCACGTGTCCGCCTCGTTCGAGGGCGAGCCGGGCGATGCCGCTCTCGACGACGTCACCGCCGAGCACCGCGACCGCCCACGGCACGTCGCAGCCGTCGAGCAGCTCGAGGTACGCGTCGAGCGCGGTGCGGGTTGGCCGGAACCCGAACCCGGAGAGGAAGCCCTCGTCCCCGCCGAAGTAGAACTTCACCATCGCGCCCGCCGGGAGGCGTCCCGCCTGCCACCACGCGAGCACGCATCGGAGGAACCCAGGCTCGAAGATCGCAATGCTCGGTCCGAGCCCGTACTGCGCGCACAATCCGAGCTGGTGCGCGACGTCGTCGAACGAGTTCGTGTAGACGAACCCGGACGTCGGGAGCCCGTCCGGCCCCCGACCGCCGAGGTTCACAGAACCGGGGTCGCACAGCGACAGCCGCATCCGGCCCGACTCGGCGAGCGGGGCGATGTGCGCGTACGACGCTTCGACGTCGGCGCCCGCGTTCGTGGTCGGATAGAAGAGCGCGTCGGGCCGTTCCGTCAGCGCCGGCCGCCACCCCTCGAGGTACCGCTCGGCAGCGGCCCTTCCGTCGAGAGCGACCGCGTCGATGTGGTTGTGCACGACCGCAGCCCCGGCAGCGAAGCACCGGAGCGCGTCATCCGCGATCTCGGCCGGCTCCTTCGGGGTGTTCGGGTTCTGCTTCTTGCTGGTCACCCCGTTGATCGCGGCCTCGATGATCACCGGCTCGGCCATCGGCGTTCCCCCACTTCCCCGCCGAACTGGAACTCGTTGCAGTCTGCTGAAGCCCGACGGTAGCGTCCAGATTCCTGCGCATCGACCTCACCGGCGAGCAGCGCGAGCTGCAACGAGAGCTGCGCGACTACTTCGAGCGGCTGATGACACCGGCGCGTCGCGCCGCACTCCCCGGTCCCGAGGCCGGCGGCGACGCCTACCGCGACCTCGTCCGCCAGATGGGCGCCGACGGTTGGCTCGGCATCGGCTGGCCGAAGGAGTACGGCGGGCAGGGCCGGACCCCCGCGGAGCAGTTCGTCTTCTACGACGAGGCCCAGCGTGCCGGCGTCCCGATGCCGCTGGTGACGCTCAACACGGTCGGCCCGACCCTCATGCGTTTCGGCAGCGACGAGCAGAAGGCGTACTTCCTCCC
>DATFPZ010000312.1:0-14779 GCA_035264545.1 Acidimicrobiia bacterium | reverse complement strand
GAGCACCAGGTTGGCGAAGGTCATACCGGCCACGCCGTAGAGGCCGACCTGTGCGAGCGACACCATGCCACCGTAGGCGGCCAAGAAGATGAGGCTCGCGGCCGCCACGCCCAGCCACAGGCTCTTGGTAAGGATCACGTTGAGGAAGAAGTCCGACACGAGGAGCGGCGCGATCGCTGCGAGCACGACAACCGCCGCCAGGACCGGCCACGGCAGGCGCCCGGTGCTCACGCGCGGGTTCACGCGGGTCTCCCGAAGAGGCCGAGCGGGCGGACCGCGAGCACGCCCACGAGCAGCGCGAACGTGACGAGGATCGAGTAGTTGGTCAGGTCGGTGTCGCCGATGACGAGGTAGACGTCGGCGTAGGCGTCCACGAGCCCCAGCGCCAGCGCGCCGATGGCGGCGCCGCCGAGCGAGCCCATCCCGCCGATGATCACCACGATCAGCGAGTTGAGCAGGAAGGCGGTGTCCTGCCCCGGCGCCAGCGAGATCATCGTGCCGCCGAGCACGCCGCCGAAGCCGGCCAGCATGGCGCCGATGAAGAAGGCGCCCGCGAAGACGAGGTTCACGTTGATCCCGAGCACTGCGACCATGTCGCGGTCGTCGACCCCGGCGCGCACGATCTTGCCGAAGCGCGTCCGCTTGATAACCACCCAGAGCAGCAGGCCGATCAGCAGGGCCGAGCCGAGCACCACGACGCCGCGGAAGAACCCGAACCGTACGTCACCGGGAAGCAGGACGCTGGTCGGCCACGAGGACGGCGCGGCGATGTCCTTCGAGATGCCGCCGAACTCCGCGAGCATCTGGTCGGCGAGAATCACCGACAGCGCAATCGTGATCAGCGCCTGGCGCAGGTCCTGGCCCTGGTTCCAGCGCAGGAATACCTGCTGCATCGCCACGCCCACGAGGCCGATGATCAGCGTGGCCACGATCAGCGGGACGAGCCATCCGGCGAGCCCGTACTCCGTGTCGGAGGCACCGCTGAGTGACAGGCCGAGTCCCGAGTCGTCCTTGAACCACGATTCCTGCATGCGCAGCGCGAGATAGCCGCCGAGCAGGTAGAGGGACCCGTGCGCCATGTTCACGACGCGCATCAGGCCGAAGATCAGCGTGAAGCCGCTCGCCACGACGAAATAGAGGGCGGCGAGCGTGACGCCGTTCAGCGTGACGACCGTGAACTGGCGCAGGTCCTCGGCCGCCTTGACGACCAGGAAGCCGATCACCGCCACGGCGATTGCCGTCAGCACGATCCGCCTCGGCGTCCGGGCCGCGCGGGTAGCCGTCGCCTCCGGCGCCTCGACTAGGGCGTCCGTCGTCACGCGTGCGCTCTCGTCGCGGGGCGCGTCCGAGCTCGAATCGACAGGGCCTGGCATCTCCTTGACAGAAATTGAAAGCTAATGCAGAGTTGCTTGTCAAGTCGATGTGCGTTACGGCTCGCAAGAAAAGAGCGCCGGGACGAGAGGAGGCCGGGGCCTGAGCTCGGTACCTCCCGCACTGCGGCGGGCGCATATCCTGGAGCGCATCCAGAGGCACGGCGGCATGTCGGTCGCCGACCTCGCGCGCGAGCACGACGTTTCGCCGATCACGGTCCATCGCGACCTCGAGCAGCTCGCCCACGAAGGGCTCGTCGAGCGCGTCCACGGCGGCGCCCGGGCGCTCTCCGGCTCGACGAGCCCGCCGATCGCCACGGCCTGGAGCCAGCGAGTGGAGCAGGCCAAGGACGCCAAGGCGGCGATCGCGGCCCACGCGGCCACGATGCTGGAGAACGACTCCACGATCTTCGTCGACGCGTCGTCGAGCGCGCTGGCGCTCGCGCGTCAGATCATGCACGAGCCGCCGAGCCATCTCACCCTCGTCACGAACTCGCCGGCCGTGGCCTACGAGCTGATCGCGGAGCCGGTGCACGTGGTCGTCTGCCCGGGGGAGCTCGACCAGCACCTCCGGATGATCGCCGGGCGCTGGACGGTCGAGTTCCTCGCCGGCCTGAACTTCGACGTCGCTTTCGTCTCGGCCACCGGCGTGACGCTGGACGCAGGGCTGACCACGTCGCGGCGCCCGCTCGCCGACGTCGTGAACGCGGCCCGCGCGGCGGCCGGCCGGACGGTAGGGCTGATCGACTCGAGCAAGTTCGGGCGCGCGGCGCTGGTCACGATCGCCCTGGCCCGGGACCTGGACGTCATCATCACCGACGGCGGCCTCGACGACCGCGTCGCCGAGGAGTTCCGCGCCGCCGGAGTGCAGCTCGAGATCGTCAACGCGTAGTGGAGGAGACATGGCGCGACCTGTAACGCTGTTCACCGGGCAGTGGGCCGACCTGCCGCTCGAGGAGCTGGCCGGCAAGTGCGCCGGCTGGGGCTTCGACGGGTTGGAGCTGGCCTGCTGGGGGGACCACTTCGACGTCGCGGAGGCGATGCGCGACTCCGGCTACGCCGCCGGTCAGCGCGCGTTGCTCGAGCGTCACGGACTCGGCTGCTGGGCGATCGGCAACCACCTCGTAGGCCAGGCGGTGTGCGACCCGATCGATGAGCGCCACAAGGGCGTGCTTTCTCCCGAGATCTGGGGCGACGGCGATCCCGCGGGCGTGCGCGGGCGCGCGGCCGAGACGATGATGGACACCGCGCGCGCGGCGGCGCAGCTCGGCGTCACCGTCGTCACGGGCTTCACCGGATCGCCGACGTGGCACATGCTCTACTCGTTCCCGCCGAACGACTTCGACGAGATCGAGCGCGGCTACCAGGAGTTCGCCGAGCGTTGGGGCCCGATCATCGACGTCTTCGAGACGGAGGGCGTCCAGTTCGCCCTCGAGGTGCATCCGACGGAGATCGCATACGACTTCGTCACGACGCGCAAGGCGCTCGACGCGATCGGCGACCGTCCGGGCTTCGGCATCAACTTCGACCCGAGCCACTTCGAGCACCAGTTCCTCGACTCGGCGGCGTTCATCACCGAGTTCGGCAGCAAGATCTTCCACGCCCACATCAAGGACTCCGTCAAGCACCTCGACGGGCGCTCCTCGATCCTCGGCGGCCACCTCCAGTTCGGCGAGCCCGGCCGCGGCTGGGACTTCGTCTCGCCGGGCCACGGTGACGTGGACTTCGAGTCGATGATCCGCGCGCTCAACCGGATCGGCTACTCCGGACCGCTCTCGATCGAGTGGGAGGACTCCGGCATGGATCGCGAGTGGGGCGCGCCCGATGCGCTCGCGTTCGTGCGGAGCACCGACTTCGCGCCGTCCGACGTGGCGTTCGACGCGGCGTTCGCGAAGGAGGCGTGATGTCGGAGGTCGGCTTCATGACGATGGGCCGGGGCGGCGGTGGCGAGGACGTGCCGGCGATCGGCGTCGGCATGCTCGGCTACGCGTTCATGGGCAAGGCCCACACGAACGCATACAAGAAGCTGCCCTACTTCACCTGGCCGCCGCCGTTCGTCCCAAACCTGGTGGCGATCGCCGGCCGAAACGAGGAGGCGGTCGCGGAGGCCGCGCGCCGCTACGGCTACGCCGGCTATGTCACGGACTGGCGCGAGCTGCTCTCCGACGACCGCATCCAGCTGTTCGACAACGCGGGCCCCAACGACCTGCACTCCGAGCCGACGATCGCCGCGGCGGAGGCGGGCAAGCACGTGATCTGCGAGAAGCCGCTCGGACGCGACGCGGACGAGTCGTACGAGACCTGGCAGCGCGTCGCGGCGACGGGCGTGAAGCACATGTGCGCCTTCAACTACCGCTTCGTCCCCGCCGTCCGGCTCGCGCGCGAGATCCTGGAGTCGGGGGAGCTCGGCGAGATCAGGCACTTCCGCGCGGCGTATCTGCAGGAGTGGGGCGCTGCCGAGATCGACGCCTGGCGCTTCGACAAGTCGGCGGCCGGCTCGGGCGCGCTCGGCGACCTCGGCGCGCACGTCGTCGACCTCGCCCGCTACCTCGTGGGCGAAATCCGCTCCGTCTCGGCCACGACGGCGACGTTCTGGCCCGGGCGCGAGGTAGACGACGCGGTCGAGTCCCTCGTCACGTTCGAGAACGGCGCCGTCGGCACGATCGAGGCGAGCCGCTTCGCGACCGGCCGCAAGAACGCCTTCCGGTGGGAGATCAACGCGGAGAAGGGGTCGATCGCGTTCAACCTCGAGCGCCTCAACGAGCTGCAGGTCCATTACGCCGACTCGAGCCCCGGCGCCCCGGCTCAGGGCTTCCGCAACGTGCTCGTGACGGAGGCCGAACACCCGTTCTGGGAGTGGTGGTGGCCGCACGGGCACATCATCGGCTGGGAGCACACGTTCGTGCACGAGATCCACCACCTGCTGACCGCGATCCGCGAGGACACCGACGTTGTGCCCCACGGCGCGACGCTCGAGGACGGCTACCGCGCCGCAGAGGTCTGCGACGCGATGCTGCGCTCGGCCTCGAGCGGCGCCCGGGAGGAGGTCAGCTACCGCTAGCGCTGCGGGCCAGCGGCGGCGCCTGGCCCGGCGCGACCTCCTCGTAGTCGGGGAGGGTCTTGAGCACCTCCTCGGCGCCCGCCGGCGCGTAGATCGCGAGGATCGCCATCGGCTCCCAGCCGTGGTTGATCGTCGAGTGGAACGCGCCCTTCGGGATGAAGACCGCCTGGCCGGGGCGGACCGGGAACGGCTCGCCGTCGTCGACCATCTGGTCGCCCTCGCCGCTCAGGAAGTAGAGGATCTCGTCGCTCTCGGGATGGTTATGGCGCTCGTGCCCCTGCCCGGGCAGCAGGACGACGTGCATCATGCTCACCGCCGGGTCGTCCGTGTTGTCCGTCGCCACGAGCGGCTTGATCACGCCCCATTCGAACGTCATCGTCGGCAGCGCGGCTGGGTCGATCAGCTTCGACGGCATCGCAAATCCTCGCCTTCAGTCGTGGGAGAGCGCCTTGAAGCGGCGCATGTTCTCGGTCATCGCGATCTCGGTCGGCAGGCGCTCCATGCTCGACGCGCCGTAGAACCCGACGATGCCGGTGGTGCGGTCGAGCACGTACTGCGCGTCCTCGGGCTCCGCGAGCGGGCCGCCGTGGCAGAGGACGATCACGTCCGGGTTGACGGCGACGGCGGCGTCGTGCATCGCCTGGATGCGCCCGACGCACTCGTCGAGCGTCAACGCGGTCTGCGCGCCGATCGTCCCCTTCGTGGTCAGCCCCATGTGCGGCACGAGCACGTCCGCGCCGGCCTCCGTCATCGCGACCGCGGACTCGGCGTCGAACACGTAGGGGCTCGTCAGCAGGCCCAGCAAGGCGGCCTCGCGGATCATCTCGACCTCGAGCCCGTATCTCATCCCGGTCTCCTCGAGGTTCGCCCGGAACGTGCCGTCGATCAGCCCGACCGTCGGGAAGTTCTGCACTCCGGCGAAGCCGGCGTCGCGCACCTCGCGCAGGAAGCTCGGCATCAGGCGGAACGGATCGGTCCCGCAGACGCCGGCGAGCACGGGCGTGTGCTCGACCACGGGCAGCACCTCGCGGCCCATGTCCATCATGATCGCGTTGGCGTCGCCGTACGGCATCAGGCCCGCCAGCGAGCCGCGCCCGGCCATGCGGTAGCGGCCGGAGTTGTAGATCACGACGATGTCTACGCCGCCGGCCTCGGCGCACTTCGCCGACAGACCCGTCCCCGCGCCGGCGCCGATGATCACGTCGCCGGCGGCAAGCGTGGCGCGCAGCCGCGCGCGTGCTTCGTCGCCGGTCATCACGCGGCCTTCAGGTAGGAGTCGAGCTTGTCGGCCATCGCGGTCGCGAACTCCGGGTCGTTGACGTTGCAGTCGATCTCGATCAGCTCGACGCGCTCGTCCAGTCCTTCGCGCAGCGCGCCGAACAGCGCCTCGTCCGCGTCGGGGTCGTGGAACGGCTGACCCTCGGCGTCGATCATCGAGACGCCCCCGAGCGGGACAAACAGCGCGGTCGGCCCGGTCGCCGCCGACAGCTTGCGGGCGATGCGGCGGCCGAGCTCGGCGCACTCCCCCGGCGTGGTGCGCATCAGGGTCACTGACGGGTTGTGGACGTAGAGGTTGCGGTTCTCGAACCGCGGCGGCACGGTGTCGCGGGCGCCGAAGTTGACCATGTCCAGGGCGCCGAGCGAGACGACCTGGGGGACGCCCTTGCCACCGGCCGCCTCGAGGCGGTCCGGCCCGGCGGAGAGCACCCCGCCCACGAGGTCATCGCACAGCTCGGTCGTCGTGACGTCGAGCACGCCCTGCACGAAGCCGTCCTCCACAAGCGCCTCCATCGCGCGGCCGCCCGTGCCGGTCGCGTGGAACGTGAGTACCTCGTAGCCGCGCGCCTCGAGCGCCTCGCGCGCATGCGTGACGCACGGCGTCGTGACGCCGAACATCGTCGCGGCGATCAGCGGTCGCTGCTCGCCGAGCTCGACCGCGGGCGCCTGCACCATCCCGGCCATCGCGGCCGCGGCGTTGGCGAGGATCCGGCCCGAGATGCTGTTGACCCCGGCGACGTCGGTGACGGACGCCATCATCGTCACGTCGCCGGCGCCGACGTAGTCGCGCGTGTCGCCGGCCGCGAGCGTGGAGACCATCAGCTTCGGCACGCCGACCGGCAGCGCCTGCATGGCGCGCGTCGCGATCGCCGTGTTGCCCGATCCCCCCGCGGCGAGCACGCCGCTGATGCGCCCCTCCTCGTAGAGTCGCCGCGCGAGCGCCGCGGCGGCGTCGGCCATCGCAGTGATCGCGGCGCCGCGGTCGCGCGCCTCGGTCAGTCCGCGCAGGTCCACGCCCGTCTCGGCCGCGACCTCCTCGCGCGTGATGTCCGGCTCGCATCCGCGCGGCGGATCGAGCGTGCCGACGTCGGCGACGAGCGCGTCCGCTCCCGCGAGGCGTAGCCGGTCGCGCAGGTACGCGTACTCGTCGCCCTTCGTGTCGAGCGTTCCTATCAGCAGCACCTTGCGGTCCGGCAACGCGACCTCCTCATATCCGCGCCGGCGCGGCGTGCGCCGGCAGTCTCGACATGACCCTGTGGCTGAACGCCAGCAGCAGGACTGCCACGCCCACGAGGCTCCAGAGCGCACCGGCGAACGTGCCGGTCACGTCGCGCAGCGCCCCGAGCGCCGTCGGCGCCAGCGCGGCGACCGAGTAGCCGACGCCGAGGACGACGCCGATCACGGCGGCGACGCCCGCCGGGTGGTCCTCGAGGTCGAGCGGGAGCGTGAGCACCAGCGGGAAGAGCGCGCCGATCGCCAGGCCGACCAGCGCCGACCACAACCAGGCGCCGCCCGGCACGCCCGCGAGGCCGGCGGTGCCGGCGAGCGCGGTGAGCGCGAAGCCAAGCACGAAGGTCCGCCGGTGCTCGTCCGCCAGCGCCGCGACGAGCATGCCGCCCGGGATCTGGGCGGCCGTGAGCACCGCCAACACCGCCGCGGCGCTGCTCTCGGTCCAGCCGTGCTCGACGTAGGCGCCCGGCAGCCATGACACGAACCCGTAGTAGATGACCGACATCAGCGCGAACATCGCGACGATGTTCCAGACCTCGCCGCGGCGCGCGGCGGCGCGCAGCGAGTGGCCGGCGTCGGGCGTGACGGGCGGCGCCGCCTCCGGACCCCGGACGAGCCACCAGAGCGCGCCGGCGATCGCCGCCGCGGAGAACACCGCGAGCGGCAGCTCCCACGAAGCGCCGACCGCGAGCGGCACGGCGGCGAGCGTCGCGGCCGTCGCGCCGATCTGGATGCCGGTCGTGTAGGCGCCGGTGGCGAGCGCCGGGCGCGTGCTGAAGCGCTCCTTCGCTGCGACCGGGACGAGCGCCCCGACGAGGCCCATGCCGATGCCGACGGGGATCGTCAGCGCGATCAGCACGAGCGCCGAGTCCGAGGCCGCGCGTGCCAGGCCGAAGACCCCGATCACGAGCACGCACGTGCCGACGGCGCGCTTCGTGCCGATCCAGGACGCGACCTTGCCCGCAGGCAGCGCGAAGATCCCCATGCAGAGCACGGGGATCGTGCCGAGCAGGCCGGCCTGCCAGTGCCGCATGCCGAGGTCGTCCGAGATCCGCGGCAGCAGCGGGCCGACGCCGACGAGCTGCGGACGCAGCGCGGTCGCGGCGAGCACGAGCGCGACCAGCACCTGGACGTCTCTGCGGTGCAACGTGCCTACATGTGGCTCCGCAGGGTCTTGACCGACTCCTCGACGAGCCACGAGTAGAACTCCTCCGACAGGACGCCCGACCCGTGGTCCTCGATGAACTTGAGCTGCTCGGGCGTCAGCGTCTCGTCCGCCGCCGCCATCGCGTTCTTGTACGGGTTCGCCGGCGTGCGGTCGAGGGGCGGGACGAACTCGACGGTGATCGACCCGTCGTAGCCCATCTCCTTGAGCGTGCCGAGGATCTGCGCCCAGTCGAGCTGGCCCTGGCCGCACGCCATGCGGTTGTTGTCGGCGACGTGCACGTCGTAGAGCCGGTCGCCCGCGTTGCGGAAGGCCTGGTACATGTCGGCCTCCTCCTGGTTCATGTGGTACACGTCGAGGCAGACGCCGACGTCCGGACCCACCTCCTGCGCCAGCAGCAGCGCCTGGTCGTGGCGGTTGAGGAAGTTCGTCTCGAAGCGGTTGAGCGGCTCGATCGCGATCGTCACGCCCTCGGCGTTCGCGTGCTCGCGCACGGCCTTCAGTCCCTCCACCGCCCACGCCCACTCCTCGTCGGGCGACGCCATCTCCTTCACCTTGCCGACCTCGGAGGGGACGACGCTCATGTTGCCGCCGCCGTCGCCGCGCAGCTCCTTGATCATCGTGATGCACTTCTTCAGGTAGTCGACGGAGCTCTCGCGCACGGACGGGTCGGAGTGGATGAGATCGCGGCCCGCGAACATGAGCGAGATCGAGCCGACGCACTCGATGCCGCTGTCCTGGAGCAGCTGGCCGGTCGCGGCGGTGCCCGGCGCTCCCGGCGCCAGCTCGACGGAGTCGTAGGAGATCTCGATCCCGTCGTAGCCGTACTTGGCCAGCCGCCGGATCGTCGTCTCCACGGGCTCCGCTCGCATCCAGTTGTGCATCGCGACCTTCATGCGGTCTCCTCCTCGTTGTGATCCGTCATCGCGTTTCTACAGACGTGCGGGCCGGCGACCCGAACAGCTCGAGCGCGCGTGCTGCGACCCGGTCGGCGAAGGCCGTTGCGTTGACGTCGGCCTCGACGAGCTCGAACGGGAGGGTTTCCGGCAACCGCTCCCCGAGCGTCGCGAGGAAGGCGTCGTTCGCCTCCTCGTCCCACAGCGCCTCACCCGGCACGCCCGAGAGCGAGAAGCCGCCGGTTGGCGCGACGACTGCCACATGACCACGCGCCTCGGCGAGGCGCGCGGCGACGATCGCCGCTGTCTCGCGCATTTCGGCCGGCGACATGCCGACGAGCGTCGCCACCCTGTTGTGGAAGTAGGTCCGGCGCCGCCGGTACTCCTCCGGGAGGGTGTCCGGCGCGCCTTGGTTGAAGAAGTCCACGCAGCCGGGCACCACGACCTGCGGGATGCCGAGCCTGCCGGCGACCGTCAGTCGCGCCGGCCCGACGGCATGGATCCCGTCCTTCACAGAGTTGGCGATCTCCGACAGCGTGTAGTCGACGACGCCGCCGAGCGCGCCCTGCTCGAGCAGCCGCTCCATCGCGGGCCCGCCGACGCCGTTGGCATGGAAGATGACCGAGTCCAGCCCCGCCTCGGACAGCCGGTCGCGCAGGCGCATCACGCCCGGCGTCGTCTGCCCGAGCATCGTGATCCCGATCGTCGAAGCGCCGAGGCCGCCGACGGCGCTCCCGGCCATCCGCGCCATGCCGACCACGGCCGCCGCGGCGTTGTCGAACACCGCGCGCGAGATCGGGTTGATCCCGAGGATGTCGATCACGGAGTGCATCACGCACGTGTCCGTCTCGCCGACGAACGGCGCGAACGCCCGGCGGCCCGATGCGCTCGGCGAGACGATCAGCTTCGGCACTCCGACGGGCACAGCGTGCATCCCGGCGGCGCCGAGCAGCGCGCCCTCGGCTCCGCCGAGGCAGAGCGCGCCGTCCAGCCGCTCCTCGGCCCACAGCGCCAGCAGCACCGCGCGCGCACCGTCGCACATCCCCTCGACCGCGGCCCCGCGCGTTCCGATCGTCCGGAGCCCCTCAAGCTCGTGCCCGCCCGCGCGCGCGACCTCATCGCGGGGGATGTCGGCCGGCCGCCCGGTCGGCTCGCCGAGGATGCCGACGTCGATGACGATCGGCCGCCCGCCGAGCTCGCGCACGCGGTCGGCGACGTAGTCGATCTCGACGCCCTTGGTGTCGAGCGTGCCGATCAGCGCGATCTGCGGGGACTCGCGCACAGGCGTCTCAGACGATGGCCTGCCACTCGCGTGTATGAACGTCGACCTCGAGCTCGGCGAACTCGTCGAGCGCCGCGGCCAAGTGGTCGGAGTAGCGCTCGTACGTCCGCTCGCCCTTCGCCGCGCTCGACCGGAACGGGTTGCCGATGATCCCCGACGGCGTGAACTCCTGGTGATCCGTCGCGAAAAGGAAGAACTCGTGGCCCTGGAACGCGACGTCGGGGGCGCCGTCCCGCTTGACGAACGAGTCGGGCAGCGAGGCCGGCCGCTCCGGAACCTGCGCCACGGCCCGGTCCATGCGCACGAGCGACTCGTCGTGCGCCATCACCTGCGATGTCTCGAGCTCGCTCGAGTGCCAGCCCGGCGTCTCGTCGGGCGGGTTCTCCATGATGTCGTCGATCAGCGCGAGGTAGCGCTCCCCGTAGAGCCGCGACATCGTGACCATCGCGCCCGTGTCGTAACGCAGGCGGCGGAGCAACGGCTCGATGATCTTCGCGTTCGAGCCGTGGTTGTTGACGAAGACCAGCTTGTTGAAGCCGTGGTGGATCAGGGAGCGCCCGACGTCATACCAGAGCTCGAGCAGCAGGCTCGGCCGGATCGTGATCGTGCCGGTGCCGGCGCCCGGGTCGTACATGTGCTGCGGCGAGTAGCCCATCCAGACGGTTGGCGTGTAGAGGACCTGGGCCTTCGCCGCGGCGCGCCGCGCGACCTCCTCCGCCTGGATCGTGTCGGTGAGGAGCGGCAGGTGCGGGCCGTGCTGCTCGAGGCTCGCGATCGGGATCATCACCACGTCCTTCTCCCGAAGGTACGCACGGATGTCCACCGGCGAGAGGTCGCCGAGGTTATGGGTCGGAAGCTCCACGCTGACTGTCTCCTCCTGATGTGACGCGTCGGAAGTTGCCAGACCGAGCATCAACTTGTCAACTTCTTGCATTCGCCTGCCAAAGTTGACATCGATTCGTCAGGCTGGTTATCTGGCTACGCCGTCGGACCGCACCGAAAGGTCTCTCGTGTCGCGCTCGATCGTCTCATCTTCTTTCATCGACGTGCTTCGCGGCGTGGTGGCGAGCACGTCAACCGAGCCCACCGAGCTGGAGCGCTGCGCGCGCGACTGGTCGTGGCCCTCGCTGTATGCGGCGGCGCAGGGCGAGGTGACGCTGCCGGACCTCGTCGTCCGGCCGGGTGGCGACGAGGAGGTCGCGGCGGCGCTGCGCACCGCCACGGAGCACGGCGTGCCGGTCGTGCCGCGCGGCGGCGGCTCCGGCGTGATGGGGGCGGCCGTGCCGCACCACGGCGGCGTCGTGCTCGACCTCGGGGACATGGATCGCGTGATCGAGATCGACGACGTCTCGCTCACCGCGACGGTCGAGGCGGGCCTGAACGGGCGCGACTTCGAGCGGATCCTGAACGAGCGCGGGCTGTCGTTCCCGCACTACCCGGCATCGGTCGAATGGGCCTCGGTCGGCGGCTACGTCGCGGCGCGCGGGTCCGGCGTGCTCTCGTCGCGCTACGGCAAGATCGAGGATCAGCTGCTCTCCCTGCGTGTCGTGACGCCGACAGGCGAGGTGATCGACACGGTCCCGGTGCCCCGCCACGCCGTCGGCCCGGAGCTGACGCAGCTCTTCGTCGGCTCCGAGGGGACGCTGGGGGTGATCACGCGCGCCACGGTGCGGCTCATCCCGCTGCCCGAGCATCGCCGTTTCGAGGCCGTGTCGCTGCCGTCGCTGCGCGCCGGCGTCGACGCCCTACGGGTCGTCATGCAGCGCGGCCTCAGGCCGGCGATAGTCCGCTACTACGACGCAGAGGCGAGCAGCGGCAGCCTGTCGCCGGTCGTGGGCCGCACGCTGTCCGAGCCGATCGCCCTGCTCATGTTCGAGGGCGAGCGGGGGGTCGCCGAGGCCGAGGCGGACGCGGCCCTGCGCCTGCTCGCCGAGCACGGCGGCGAACGCCTCGAGCCGGAGCTGGCCAGCACCTGGTGGGATCGCCGCTACGACTTCTATCACCCGCCTCACTACCCGACCCTGCCGGCGATGTGGGGCACGATCGACGCGGTGGCCGGCTACGACCGGATCCTGGGCGTCTACGACGCAGTGCGCGAAGCGCTCGGGCAGTTCGCGGACACCGGCCTGCGGCTCCGCACCCACTTCAGCCACTGGTACGAGTGGGGCACAATGGTCTATCCGCGCTTCCTGATCCCCGACACGTCCGGGCATCCGGATCCGCCGGGCCTCTACAAGAGCATCTGGAAGGCCGGCGTGAAGGCGATCCTCTCGGCGGGCGGCGTCATTAACGACCATCATGGAGTCGGCTCCACGCTGGCCCCGTTCATCGAGCGACAGTGGGGGCCTGCGTTCGGGACGCTGCTGGCGCTCAAGCAAGCGCTCGACCCAGCGAACGTCATGAACCCCGGCAAGCTGGGCTTCCCGGTCGACGGACGCTGACACGAGCGGCCGCGCCGCCGGGAACGTCGTGCCCGACGACGCCTCGTCCGGTGCCGTTGACTACTTCGGGATCAGCTTGAGGCTGTCAGCCTCGTGGCGACCGGCGCCCCCGCGACCACGGTCGAGAGCTTGTACGCGACGGTCGGGAACGGGCTCGTCACCGACTGGCCCCATAGCTCGGCAGCGCTGTACTTGATCCCCACGACGTATTCGGCGCCCGCCGTCGCGCCTTCCACCTGGATCGTCACCAGGCCATCGGTGCTCCGGTGCGTGCGCGACCTCTGCACCGGGCTCTTCGCGCAGTTGGATCCGTAGAGCAGGATTTGGCTGTTCGCCCGCGCCGGCAGCGGCCGCCAGCCGGCCGAGTTGCCTTGCGGGACGGTGATCGCGAACGACGACGGCGCCTTGATCGCGCTGCAGAAGAAGAGCACGACGGCGCGACGCTGTTGCCTTGTTGCGTTGCACGGCGTACGCGACTGCCTCAATGTCGACCGCCCGGCCGGCGCTGTAGTCCTCGCAGCTCGTGCCCGTCGGCGTGATGTGTGGCGTCGTTGCCAGCTGGCGGACGGTCGCCTGCGCCTCGTTCGACGTCACCGTGGCGCCCTGCGAATCGCTGCCGTAGCCGCGTGCTTCGCTGCCCCTCACCGTGCTCCGGGTCTTCCCCGCGCGACCCGGTCGGCGTACGGCACGATCGCTGCGAGCAGCCGATCAACCGTCTCAGATCGGGATCCGGAACGTCGGCTAAGTCAACAGCGCTGGATGGTCGCAAGCCCGCCCCGGACCTCCGCGTACGCTCGCACTCGATGCGAACAACACGTCCGCCGTGCTTACGTCGGCAGTGTGTGTGACCATCTGCGTGTGCCGACGCCCGAGCAATTCCTGACCGTGCGAGCGCTGCGCGAGGTTCCCCACGGACCGGCCAAGATCGCCCGGTATGTCGGCGGAGACTTGTGGGAGATCTTCTTCGCGCCTCATGGGCGCCCGAGTCGCCGCGAAGGCTCAGCCTTGACCGACAACGTGCGACGCAACCAGCGACCCGGAAGCTTCGAGTCCGCGCGGCTCGAACGAATCATCGCGGATCTGTCGTAGCGAGCCGGGAGCTCTTCGCTTGCCGACGGCCGGTAGCGCGGCTCAGCCCCGCCCGAAGGCCCCGGTGCGCCGGCGGCGTCCGAGCAAACAACCGTCCTTGGGCGGGGCTGCACGTGAGGACGCCGCGAGGACGACCGCCTCGCTTTACCGATAGGCAGGGGCGAACAACGCCAGCTCGGCCCTATTCTCACCGAGATGCTTGACCCCTGCTTGACCCCCGGCCACATCTCCCGCCTCGAGCGGCGAGCCGAGAGGCCCGTATTTGGCTCAAGCACTGGTGTTTGGGCGATGGAGCTAGGGGGACTCGAACCCCCGACCTCCTGGGTGCGATCCACCCGCTCTCCGCGCGAATCGCTCGTCAAAACATGAGGCTTTGCAGGGCATTCGTGACAGCAGTCGAGCGACCCAATCCTCGTACATGTCGGCGGATACCCGCGGATTCCCTTGGAGTCAGGCACTCTTGGCGATGAGTGCCTGAAACGGACCCGATGGACCATGCCACCGAAGCGGATGCGCACGATCGCAATCGCTGGCGAGAGCGGGTCGGTGTCGGCCTGCGGCTCGGGCTCCAGATCGTCCGGAGCAGGCATGCATCGCCGCGCGCTCCTGGCGCCCGCTCATCGCGGATTGCTAGCACGGCCGGCCCGATCAGAGTGCCGCGTGTCCACAATCTCGAGACTTCTACTTCGGGCGAGTTCGCGAGACGGGCCGCGCTATCGATTTCGCCGTTCTGGCGCAACGAGCGAATGTCCCCCACGACACGTGCGAGGCGTGCGAGTGGGGATGCTTCCGGAAGGATCGGCCTCCTGAAGACGGTGGACCGACCCCGCAGTTGTGACCATCCAAGCCCTGCCGGCACAAACGGGCGCGAAACGGTACGCTCGGGATCACGCGGTGCCGCAGGGCGGCCGAGATGGGCACGAGAAGGAGGCGTGCAGTGACGCAGGATCTCCGGTCGGCACTCCCC
>DATFPZ010000311.1:0-5050 GCA_035264545.1 Acidimicrobiia bacterium | reverse complement strand
ACCGACCCGTTGAACCTCGTGGGCTTGATCGTTCCCGGCGCGACCGTGCCGGCGGTGCGGACGAAGCGCGTCGTCTACGTCGACGGCATCCCGGAGCGAGCGGATGCACCTGCTGACGCGCTGGTGGCCGACACCGCCTGAGCTACAGCGCCGGGGAGGCCACACAGACGGCGGCGCCAAGGGCCTCGCGTTGCCGCGCTGCGTCCTCGGCAGCGGCCGCCCGGGCCTCCCCGACGACTCGTCCCCGAATCGGGCCGCTCACAGACGAGCGTAGCCACCGGTCAGCGTTTTGGCAGCGCGTCGAGGATCTCGTCGGCCCAGGTGACGTCGGGGCGGGGGCGGCGGCGATCCGCCAACGCGTCCGGGACGTCGATCTCCATTCGCACGAGCGCGCCGCCCATCGTCTTGCCGAGGCTGTCGGAGCGCAGCGAGCGTGGTCCGCCGCCGCCGAGCGCGTCGCGGAGCACGAAGTTCAGTGCCAGCACGTTGCGCGCCTCATAGCGTTCGACGGCTCCCCGCACCATCCTGCCGAAGTGTTGCTTGACGCGCTCTGCTGTGACCTCGCGCACGATGAGCTCATAGGTCTCGTCGTCGTCGGCGAAGATCGCCACGTCGGCGATGTCCCCCTTGTCGCCGGCCCGGTAGCCGCAC
Organism: Acidimicrobiia bacterium; assembly: GCA_035264545.1. GTDB lineage: Bacteria > Actinomycetota > Acidimicrobiia > IMCC26256 > JACDBD01 > JALZAA01. The sequence goes on along the minus strand of DATFPZ010000311.1, from coordinate 4,399 downwards.
AGCTCCCGGAGCTGGAGCCGGGCCGTCACGTGACCTCCTCGATCGTCACCCGCACGTTCTCGTCGACGAGCTTCCGATCGACGAGCGTGGACCAGATGCCCAGCAGCTCGGTCGGCCGGCCACCGCCGCCGCGGCCCATGCCGGTGAAGCCGGCGGGAGGGGCGGACAGGGTCAGCGGGATGAGCTCGCGGCCGACGACGGCCGCGGTGCGCTCGTCGGCACAGCGCCACGCGGCCCGGATCGCGACCTCGGGCGGCTCCTGCGGCGGCGGCGCGGTCGGTCCGCCGAGCGCGTTCACCCCCCAGTACTCGAAGCACCATTCTTCGACGACGAGCCCCGCCATCTCGGCCCGTTTCGCCAGCAGCGCGGCCGTCGCCTTCGCCTTCTCGTACGCGTCCGGCCACGAGAACGCGGCGCGCGCCTCGCCCGACCAGCCGGCGTGGTACGCGAGCAGTGCTTTGTATGTCGGCGTCGCCGGCGCCCCCCGTACGTCCTCGACGCGCACGCGGTCGCTCCCGAGGTCGGTGAACGTCGCCGACGTGAAGTCGGCGACGACGTCGGGCGAAAGATACGCGGCCGGGTTGTGCACCTCGTACAACAGCTGGTGACGCACCGTGTCGAAGTCGACGCGCCCGCCGGAATCGTTGGGCTTGGTGATCACGGCCGTGCCGTCGGGCTCGACCTCTGCGATCGGGTAGGGCAGGTCCCACGGGTGGGGGATCGTCCACCATTCGCCGCTGTAGTTGCCGCCTGCGACCTGGCCCGAGCACTCGAGCAGGTGCCCGATCAGCGTCCCGGCGGCGAGGCGATCCCAGTCGTCCCATTGCCACCCGTGGGCGTGAGCGGCCGCGCCGAGGAACAGCGCCGCGTCGGCGACCCGACCGGTGATCACCACGTCGGCGCCGTCGTCGAGCGCGTCGACGATCGGGCGCGCGCCCAGGTACGCGGACGCGAACAACGGCTCGCCGGGGAAGTCGTCGAACCCGGCGCCCGATTCGGCATTCGCGAGTGACGTGCCCGCGTCACGCAACTCCGCCAACCGCGGCTTGAGGTCGTCGCCCAGCACCGTCGCGACCCGGAGTCCCGACACGCCGAGCTGCTTGGCGGTTTCGAGCGCCGCCCGCGCCGCCGCCGTCGGATTGATCCCACCCGCGTTCGTGATGAGCTTCGTGCGTCCCGCGGCCACCGCCGGCAGGGCCTTGGCCAGGTACCGCGGGAGGTCCCGCGTGTAGCCGAGCGTCTCGTCGCGCTGGCGGTCCTTCTGGAGGATGGCGAGCGTCAGTTCGGCGAGCGCCTCCAGACACAGGTAGTCGACGCCGTCGTCGAGCAGGCTGTCGACCGCCGCGGGAGTGTCGCCGTAGAAGCCCTGCCCGCCGCCGATCCTGACGGTCACCGGCGCCGCCCGGTCAAGCGTGCACGGGCGGGCGCCGGTCGGCCCACGGCCGGGCCTGCTCGAGCTGCGCCGCCACCCGAAGCAGCAGGTCCTCGCGCCCGTACGCGGCGACGAGCTGCGAGCCGATCGGTAGGCCCTCGTCGTTCCAGTACAGCGGCAGCGAGATCCCGGGCTGGCCGTTCACGTTGAACTGCACAGTGAACGGCACGAACTCGGCAGCGCGGATGTACCCGTGCAGCGGGTTGTCGGGCGTCGGGTCGAGCGTGCCCAGCGGGAGCGGCGGCTCGCCCAGCGTCGGCGTGAGCAGCAGATCGAAGCCACTGGCCCACCACCCGGCGCTCGCTCGGCCGGTCTCCTCCATTACCCGTACTGCTTCGCGGAACTGCGCGCCCGTGACCGCGCGTCCCGACTCGGCGAGCGCCCAGGTGAGCGGCTCGACGTCGGCCTCGGTGATCGGCTTGCCGACCAGGTTGGAGAAGTCGTCGAGGTAGTGCGCCGTGTCGGTCGTCCAGAGCGTCGTGAACGGAACGAGCACTTCCGGGTCGGCGAACGCCACTGGGTGCCCCGGTTCGACGTGGTGGCCGAGTGACTCGAGGAGACGCCCGGTGTCCTCGGCGCCGGCGACGCAGTCGGCGTGCACCTCGCCGGTGCCGAGCGCGTTCTCCGTGAGGATGCCGATGCGCAGCTGCCCGGGGCCGGCGCCGACCTCATCGGCGAACGGGCGCGCCGGCGCCGGGGCGATGACGGTGTCGCCCGGGAACGGCGCGGAGAGGGCGTCGAGCGCGCCGGCGACGTCGCGCACGGAACGCGCCAGCACCAGCTCGCAATTCAGGATCGCGGTCAGCTGACCCCAGCGCGGTCCCAGCGACGTGCGGCCGCGTGACGGCTTGAGCCCGACGAGGCCGTTGCAGCTCGCGGGGATGCGGATCGAGCCGCCGCCGTCGTTGCCGTGGGCGACGGGCACCATGCCGGTGGCGACGGCAACGGCCGAGCCGCCGCTCGAGCCGCCCGGCGATCGCGACGTGTCCCACGGGTTGAGCGTGGGGCCGTACGCGGCGGGCTCGGTCGTGGGCACGAGCCCCAGCTCGGGAGTGTTCGTGCGGCCGCAGCAGACGAAGCCGGCCTCGCGGAAGCGGCGGACGAGATTGTCGGTGTAGTGCGGCCGGTAGTCATTGTCCTTCAGGAAACGCATGCCCTCGTGGTACGGCTCGCCTTCGACCGCGCACATGAGGTCCTTGAACAAGGTCGGCACGCCATGGAACGGCCCGTCGGGGAGCGGCGCCGCGACCTCGTCGCGCGCCTCGTCGAAGCGCGGGTGGATGACGGCGTTGAGCTCGGGGTTGAGCTTCTCGATGCGGTTGATCGCGGCGTCGACCAGCTCTACCGACGACAGCTGCCCCGTGCGGACGAGCTCGGCTTGGGCAGTCGCGTCGAGAAACGCCAGGTCATCTGTCATATGGGGCACGCTACGGCCACTCGCCGCGGCGGTCCAGCGTCAGCCGGGCGACGACTCGCCCGGGCCCCGGCACAACAACGCGATCGTGACGTCGTCGCGGAGGCGGCCGGGCGCGAAGGACGTGACCTCGTCGACACAGCGTTTGACGATCGCGTCGGCCTTGTCGGGCGCCGCCCCGCAGATGAGGTCGGTGAGGCGCTGGACGCCGAACTCCTTGCCGGCCGCGTTGCGAACCTCGATGAGCCCGTCGGTGTACACGGCGAGCATGTCGCCGGGATCGAGCCCGGCCGAGGCCTTCTGCCACGGCCCGACGAAGGGTCCGACGATCGGCCCGGTCGGTTCCAGCTCGGCCGCGTGCGTGGGCGAGCACAAGAGCGGCGGTGGGTGACCGGCGCTCGCATACGTGACGTCGCCGGTCGGGAGGTCGACCACGGCGACGAAAGCGGTGAGGAACGTCTCGTCGCCGAGGTCGTCGAGCTGCTCCGCGGCCCACAACACCGCTTCGTCGGGGTCGAAGCCGTCCCGGAGGCCGGCTCGCAGCAGCTCCTTGCAGCGCAAGGCCAGGATCCCCGAGATGGCGCCGTGCCCGGAGATGTCGACGACGACCAGACCGAGGCCCGACGGCGGGAGCTGGATCACGTCGTAGCAGTCGCCGGCGACGACGCCCTCAGCTGGTTGGAGCTGCGCGGCGACGCTCCAGCCGTCGGGAAGCTCCTCGACACCCGTACCGAGCTCGGAGCGCAGCTGGAGCACGACGGACGCGCTCTGCTCGATGGTCTCGCGGGCGCGCACGGCGTCGTAGAGCGCGCGGTTCATCTGGAGACGCATGGCGTCTACGTCGCGGGCGAGGTCCGCGATCTCCGGCGGGCCCTGCGGCGCTATGACGCCCACCTTGCCGCTGCGCGCGCTTCGAACCGCGCGCGCGAGACGTTCGATCGGACGCGTCACCCAATTGCGGACGAGGAACGCGGCCGCGAGCGTCGTCGCCGACGCGAGGCCGAGGACGACGCCGATCGTCGCGTTGAGCTGGATCCGCAGGTCCTCGAGACGGTTCTGTGTCGCGCTCAGGTCGGCTTGTTGGGCGTCGTTCAACGGAGCGGCGGCGACGAGCGCGCGCTGATCCTTGATGGCGTCGTCACGCTGCGTGCTGATGCGGAGCACCAACGCCCCGCCCGCGAGGACGATGACGAGATACGCGAGTGAGACGAGGAGAAGGCGCCGGCGGAGCGACACGCCCGCACTGTATCCGGACAGACGTGCACGACTCGGGCTGACTACCAACCCCGCAGGTCGATTTCCCACGTGTCGACGATCTCGTCATCTGTCGCGAGATGCAGTCGCTCGTGGTACGCGACGGTGGGGTCGATGTGTGCAGGCAGGACGCGGACGCGATCGCCCACCGCGACGGGTGTTTCCGGCCCGAAGGTGACGTGCTCGTCAGAGCAGTACCACACGGTGTGACCGATGACCGTCGGGTCGCCGTGGTCCATGCCGAGGGCCTTGAGCCCGCAGTCGGCGACGGCCCACGTCTCTGACACCGAGATGACGGT
>DATFPZ010000310.1:0-5601 GCA_035264545.1 Acidimicrobiia bacterium | reverse complement strand
GGTAGTCGACGACCGGGCCACCGAACTCGACACGAAGCCCGGCCTGTTCGGCCGGTGCAGCGGCCGTCTCGAGTTGCTTCACCGTCTCGGGGGGCAGGCTGGTGGCCTTCTCGTCGTACTGCACGCGTACGTAGCCGATCGCGCCGTCCTTCGACACGAACGCAGTACCGACGACGGGCGTCGTCGGCCCGAGGACCTGCGTCACGTGCGGGCTCCGACCGGGTGCGAGGTTCGCCTCCGTCTGCGCGATCGCGGCCTGGTCGACCGGATCGCTCAGCGTCCCGCTCTTCGCCTGGAACACGACGCTCGCCGTTCCACCGGCCCGAGCCGGGAACCGCTCCTCGAGCAGGTCCTGCGCCTTCTGCGACTGCGCGCCGGGAATCGTGTACACGTCGGTCGTCTTGCCGCCGGCGAACTGCGCCCATCCGCCGACGACGACCGCGACGAGGACCCAAATGCCGATCGTGATCCAGTTGTGCCGCGCCGCGGCTCGACCGAGCCGGTCGAGGAATCGTGCCATGCCTGTCCGTGTCCTTCCTCGTGGTCGAGGCGCCGGACACGCTACGCCTGTGCGAGAGTGTCCAGGCGGATTCTTCGGCACGCGGGGGGCGCGCGGTGAAGCACGAGTTCCTCCCGCCCCCCGAACAGGGGCGACGGTTCGTGGCGCACCGCCGAGTCCGTCTCGGTGACGTGAACCGCGCCAACCGACTACGGCTGGACGCCGTCGCGCGTTACCTCCAGGACGTCGCCTCGGACGACGTCGACGATGTCGCGGATCGCAGGATCGACGGCGCGTGGGTGTTGCGCCGCACCGCGCTCACTCTCGGTCGCTCTCCACGTTACGGAGACGAAGTCGAGCTCACGACGTTCTGCAGCGGGACCGGCGGTCGTTGGGCCGAGCGCCGTACGACCTTGGCCGTCGGCGGATCCGCCGTCGCGGAGGCGGCCGCGATCTGGGTGTACGTCGACCGGGCCGGGCGTCCAGCGCTGCTGGGGGACTGGTTCTTCGACCACTACGGCACCGCCGCCGCCGGCCGAAAGGTGAGCGGCCGTCTCTCGCTCCCGCACCCGCCTGCCGACGCGCACGTGCGTTCGTGGCCCGTCCGCGCCACCGATTTCGACCTGCTCCGTCACGTCAACAACGCTGCGTACTGGTTCGCGGTCGAGGACGAGCTGGCGCGTCTCGCGCCCGCTCGCGCGCCGGTGCGCGCGGAGCTCGAGCACCGGGCGGCGATCGAGCCCGGCGAGCCCGTCGAGGCCCGGTCGAAGATCGACGACGACGTGCTGTCGGTGTGGCTCACTGTGCGCGGCGAGACGCGCTCGGCGGCGCAGCTGCACCTCGGCGCGACGCCCGGGAAATGACAGTCCCTCGGTAAGCTGACCGCTCTGGACGAGTCCCTCCCCTCTTTCTTCGCTGGTCGTCGGTGCCTGGTCACGGGCGGGCTGGGCTTCATCGGGTCGAACCTCGCGCTCGCGCTCTCGGCGGGCGGCGCCGAGGTGACGGTGGTGGATGCGCTCGTGCCCACCCACGGCGGCGATCGCGGCAATCTCGATGGCGCTGCCGGTCGCATCGACGTCATCGAAGCGCAGGTCGACGACGTGGGAGTCGTCCGTGACGCCGCCGCCGCGGCGGAGGTGGTGTTCAACCTGGCGGGCCAGGTGAGCCACGTCGAGTCGATGGAGCGGCCGCGCTTCGACCTCGAGATCAACACCGCCAGCCAGCTCGGCTTCCTGGAGATCCTGCGTGAGACCGGCTCGAATGCCGTCGTGGTGTACACGTCGACGCGCCAGATCTTCGGCCACCCGCGCTACCTGCCGGTCGACGAGGACCATCCGGTGTCACCAGTCGATGTCAACGGGATCAGCAAATCCGCGACCGAGCAGCTGCATCTGCTCTACCGCGAGCAGTACGGGATTCGGGCCAGCTCAGTCCGGCTCACCAACGTGTACGGCCCGCGGCAACGGCTCCGCGACAACCTGCAGGGGTTCCTTCCGATCTTCGTGCGGCGCGCGCTCTCGGGCGAGCCGATCACCGTTTTTGGCGACGGCGCGCAGGAGCGCGACTGCCTGTACGTCGACGACGTCGTCGCGTGTCTGCTGCTCACGGCGCGCTCGGCCGAGGCGCCGGGTGAGGTGTTCAACGTCGGCAACGACGAGCGGTTGTCACTCCGTGCGATCGCCGAGGCCGTCGTCGCCGCCGCGGGAACGGTATCGATCGAGTCGGTGCCGTGGCCGCAGGACCGGGACGCCATCGACATCGGCTCGTACTACGGCGATTCGTCGAAGGCGAAGCGGCTCCTCGGCTGGGAGCCGCGTACGTCGTTCGCCGACGGGATCGCGAGCACGATCGAGTTCTACCGGTCACGTCGCTCGCAGTACTTGTGACGACGATGACCGCCCGGCCGCCCGTCGTCGACCTGGCGCGCCGGGCCGCTTCGCTGCAACCCGAGCTCGGCGCGGCCGTGGAGCGGGTCCTGCGCTCCGGGTGGTTCCTGCTCGGTCCGGAGACCGAGGCCTTCGAGGCCGAGTTCGCCGCGTTCTGCGGCCGGCGCCACGCCGTCGCCGTCGCGTCCGGGACCGAGGCGCTGCGCCTCGCCCTGCGCGCCGTCGGCGTCGGGGCGGGCGACGAGGTGGTCGTGCCGGCGTTCACGGCCGTCCCGACTGCGGCGGCGGTGTGCGCGACGGGCGCGTCGCCCGTCTTCGCCGACGTCGACCACGACACCGCGATGCTCGACCCGCAGGACGCCGCCGCTGCGGTCACCGAGTGCACTCGGGCTGTGATCCCGGTGCATTTGTACGGCCGGCCGGCGGAAGCGCCCGAAATCGGCACCCTGGTGCTCGAAGACGCCGCCCAGGCCCACGGCGCGCTCGATCCGCAGACGGCGTCGGCGGCGGCGGCGTACAGCTTCTACCCGACGAAGAATCTCGGGGGGATCGGCGACGGGGGGGCGGTGGTCACCGACGACTCCGATCTCGCGACGCAAATCCGGCTGCTGCGAGCACACGGCGTCACCGACGACTACGAGCACAGCGCGGTGACGGGCAACTCACGGCTGTCGGAGATCGAGGCGGCCGCTCTCCGGCTCGAGCTGCGGCGCCTCCCCGAATGGAACGATCGACGGCGGCTCATCGCACGGGCGTACCGGGAGGCGGCGCCGGAGTTGCGCTGGCAGGCGCCGCACGAGCGGCACGTCTACCACTTGTGCGTGGCGCGGATCGACGACCGTGACGCGTTCCGAGCGCGGATGCCGTTCGGCACCGCCATGCACTACCCACGGGCACTCACCCAACAGCCCGCGTACCGGCACTTCGTTCGGAACCCCTGCCCGGAGGCGGAGTCATGGGCGGCGGAGTGCGTGTCGCTACCCTGCTTCCCCGAGATGACCGACGACGAGATCGAGGTCGTGTGCCGCGCCCTCCGGTGAAGCGGGCCGTCGAGTCCGTTTCGGCGTTCTTCCCTTGCTACAACGACGAAGCGACCATTGGGACCATGGTCGAGGCGGCCGCCTCGACGCTGGACCGAGTCGGCGCCGATGGCGAGATCATCGTCGTCAACGACGGCTCGAGCGACGGGTCGGAGCGCGTGCTCAAGCACCTGACCGAGACCGAGCCGCGTCTGCGGGTCGTCACCCACGAGCACAACCGCGGCTACGGCGGCGCGCTCCTCTCGGGCTTCGGCGCCGCGACGAAGCAGTGGGTCTTCTACACCGACGGTGACGGGCAGTTCGACCCGACCGAGCTCGAGCTCCTCGTCGCACGGGCCACGGACGATATCGACGTCGTGCAGGGCTACAAGCTCAACCGTGCCGACAACATCGCTCGACGTGCGATCGGGCGCGTGTACCACCGGTTCGTGTCGTTCGTGTTCGGGCTGCACGTGCGCGATACGGACTGCGACTTCCGCCTGATGCGGCGGTCGATGCTCGAGCGGGTCCGGCTCGAGAAGACGACCGGGGTGATCTGCGTCGAGCTGGTACGCAAGCTCCAGGACGCAGGCGCGCGGTTCGTCGAGGTCGGCGTCCACCACTACCCGCGTGTCCACGGGCGGTCGCAGTTCTTCAAGCTGTCGAGCGTCGCCCGCACGCTGTTGGACCTCGCCAAGCTCTGGGTGCAGCTCGTCGTGCTGCGCCGCGGAAAGGCGCGATCCGCAGCGGGACGCTAGCCCCGCGTCGCCACGACGACGACCGACGTGCCCACCGGGACGTCGCGGCGAGCCAGCCACCGGCGCTCGGCCTTGGCGAGCGGAGCGAACACCCGGTCCAGGGCGCGACGCTCGACGTCCGAACCGGTGTCGTCCGCTGACTGGGACCCGCGTCGTTCCAGCAGGGCCAGCAGCGCCGCCGGCGGGGCAAGAAACGAGTACGCGTACGTCGACCGCTGCACCCGCAGCCCCGCCTGCTCGGCGAGGCCGGCGAGCTCCTCGCGCCGGTAGCGGCGCAAGCCGTGCACGGTCACGTCGTGGGCGCGGCGGAGCAACGCGAACGCCGGCTCGAGGAGCAGTAGGGCGCCCCCGGTGCGCAACACCCGGGCCAGCTCACCCAGGGCCGCGACGTCGTCGCGCACGGTGTAGAGCAACGTGATGCCCACCGCGACGTCGAGCGCCCCGTCGGCGAACGGGAGGCGTTCGGCGCTCGCCAGCACCGGCGCGGTCGCCGGCCGGCGCGCGCGCACGAACTCCAGCGCCTCGCTCGCGAGATCGACCCCGATCACCCGGCCGTGGCTCGCGAGCCACGCGCCGTTCCCGCCCGGGCCGCACCCGGCGTCGAGGATGCGCTGATCGGTGCCGAGCCACGGTTGCAGGAGCTCGGCCATGAGCGCCCGGGTGTTGCGGTACCACCAGTGGTCGTCTTCGGCCGCCGCGATGCGTACGTACTCCTCGACCTCCATCAGCCGATGATCGTCTCTTCCCTCTCGGTCAGGAGCCACACGAGGTTGTCGCGGTCGAGGAAGCGATCCTCGTCGGGCGCGATCAGCTCGCTGTACGCGGGCTCGCCGATCATGTCGTAGAAGGCCTGCACCGACGGGTACCACTCGACCGCGGCCCCGTCGAAGTCCGAACCACCTCGGTCGTAGTCGGCTCGGGCACGGTGGTTGCGCTCGTAGCGGACGAAGTAACGCGCGATCGACGGCGTGTCGCAGTTCAACGGGCTGTGCACGGTGCGCCAGTGGCGATGGAAGTCGTCGATCGCCATGCCGGGTCGGCGCTTCACCATGCAGACGAGCTTGATGACGGGTTCGTCGCGCTGCTCGGGGCCCGGGATCACGACCTCTTCCTGCTCGGTGAGGATCCACACGAGCCCGTCGAGGTCCAGCAGCTCGCGCTCGTCGGGCGCGACGTGCGCCTGGTACCCGGGGTCGCCGACCATCGCGGCGAAGTCGTCCATCGAGTCGAACCATTGGATGGCGACACCGTCGAAGTCGCCGCCGCGCTTGTAGTCCTCGGCGGTGCGGTGGTTCTGCTCGTAGCGCACGATCCGATCGGCGACGCCGGGCGTCTCGCTGATGAGGCGGGCGTGCCGGCTGCGCCAGTGATCGTGGAACTCCTCGACCGAGAGCGAGGCATTGCGCTTCACGACGCAGATGAGCTTGATCATCGGGTGC
>DATFPZ010000309.1:0-7169 GCA_035264545.1 Acidimicrobiia bacterium | reverse complement strand
ACCAAAGGCCACAACGCGAAGACCGCCCACGTCGCCCACGCAATGTGCAAGCTCGGCATGGCCGAATAGAGGTCGCCGGTCTCCTGCGAGTGCGGGACGGGCTTGCCGATCGTGAAGTACGTGAGCCTGGTGTCGACGAAGCCGAAGGCCGACGGCAGCAACCGTGGTGGCATCAGCGGATAGAACCAGAAGCCAACCAATGCGACCACGAGCATCAACAGGAACGTGTTGCGCCAGCGAACGTACCGACCAGGATCGAAGTGGTACAGCGCCACCAGCGTGACCACCGGCGCGGCGAAGTGGACGCTGCCGTAGAAGAGGTTCCAGAACCCGATGAACCACCGGGACGAGAGGAACCAGTCCTGGATCGTCAGCTCGTGGTAGATGCCGAGCCGCTGCTGCCAGTCGATGATCTGCTTCGCATTCCGGAACGCGTCGGTCCGCGAGACGCCGACGAGATCCCGGACCCAGCCGTAGACCGGGTACAGCGCCAGGACCATGCCGGCCGCCTCGAGCGTCCATCCGCCCCGGATCCGCTTGCTGCGGGGTCCGGTTGGAGCTGCGGGCGGGAGCGCCATGGCACCGCACTTCAGTGGCTCGCCGGAGCACGCCGCAAGCCACCCAGCTCAGGGGACGGCAATAGCCCGATCGGGCTAGCCTGCCCCGAGGGCGGAAACGGCCAGATCGGGCCATGTTCCGCAGCTCCGGCTGGCCACACAATGGGTTGTCACTGACCCCTTCGGGTGCGTGCGCGCGCCGCGTCGGGAATTGCCTGCGGCGCGGGTCGGACGGGAGCCGCATGACCACGACGAAGGCGAGACGAACGGCCTGGCACCTGCGGCTGTGGGTCGGCCTCGCCATCGCCGGCGGCGTCGTGTTCGCGCCCGGGCTCAGCGGGTCCGAGGGTCTCACCCTCGGCGCCGCCGCTCTGACCTACGTCCTCGGCGCGGCGCTCTTCGACGCGATCGCGGCGCGCCGACCGCGCTTCCCGGCTCGCCTCCTCACCCCGTTGCTCGGGCTGGCCGCCATCGAGCTCGTCATCGTGGCGATCCCGCGCGCGCTCGGAGCGGGGCTGGTGCTCTTCCTGCTCGTGGTGACGTTCTCGACCTACGTGGGAGGTCTCCGTCTCGGTGTGTGCCTGGCGGCGGCGGCGGTGCCTGGCGCGATCGTCGCCAATGCGCTCGCACCGGGGGCGGACCGTGTCGACGGCGCGACCCTGTTCGCGTTCGCCCTGCTGGTCCCCACTCTGGCTGTTCTCACCGGGCGCCTGACGGCCGAGCGTCGCCGTACCGCGGTCGCGCTGGCCCGGCTCCACGACGCGCTGGGAGCGGCGGAGGAGCAGCCCGACCTGGTGACCACCCTCCACTCGGTCGCGGGGTCGGTCGGCCATGCCGTCCGCGCCAGGATCGCCGCCGTGGTGGTGCGCGACCGTGACCAGGTCACCGTGGCGGCGTGGACTACCGGGCGCGCGGCGCCGACGCCGGCCGAGGCCCAGCAGCTCACGCGGGCCGAGCTGGAGCTCGGCTCGGCGAGTCCGTTCGTCGCGGGGCTGTCGGGGCGCCGGCCGCTCGTCGTGGACGACTTCGACGCCGACGCCCGTTTCGGCGGCTGGTCGGGCCCGTGGGCGAAGGTCCTCCGCGGCCTCGGCTGCCGGTCGCTGGCGCTCGTACCGCTGCTCTTGGGCCACGAGGTCATCGGTGCCCTCGCGGCCGCGTACAGCCGGCCCGGAGGGATCTCCGTCGACGATCTTGCATTCCTCGAGGCGTTCGCCGATCGGGCGGCTCCGATCACCGTCCGTGCTCGGGCATATGACCAGGAGCGCGAGTCGGCGGAGAAGCTCGCCCAGCTGGACCGACAGAAGGGCGAGTTCCTCGCGCTGGTGTCGCATGAGCTGCGGACGCCGCTCACGGCGGTGAAGGGATTCGTCGACACGGTGCTAGAGCACTGGCAGACCCTTCCCGACCAGCGCCGGCGCGAGCTCCTCGATCGCGCTTCCTCCAACGCCGACGAGCTCAACCGCCTCGTCGGCCAGCTCCTCGACTTCTCCCGCCTCGACGCCGCGCACGTACGAATGACGCGGCAGCGGATCGTCGTGTCCGAGGGAGTCGCCCGCGCGCTCGAGAACCTCGCGCCGGCGTTGGCCGAGCACCCGGTCGAGACACACGTTCCCGCCGGAGTTGCAATCGTCGCTGATCCGAACGCCTTCGGCGACGTGCTGACGAACCTCCTCACGAACGCGGCGAAGTTCTCGCCCGACGGCGCGCCCATCCGGGTGCGCGCCGAGGCCGATGGCGCCAACGTCGTCGTGTCGGTCGTCGATCACGGCGCGGGCATTCCGCTCGACGAGCGGGAGCGTGTCTTCGACCGCTTCTACCAGTCGCCGTCGAACCTGCCATCGCAGCGCGGCACCGGGATCGGCCTCACGATCGCCAAGCGGTTCACCGAGATGCAAGGCGGGCGGATCAGCGTCGAGAGCGAGCCCGGGCTGGGGTCGACGTTCTTCGTGTCGATGCCGGCGGCGACGCCGAACGCGGTCCGCGCCGAACGGGCGGGGGTGCCGACATGATGCGCCGCCGCGCCGCCGTTCGGGCCCTCGTCGTCGTGGCGGCCGTGCTCGGCGCAACCGTTGCAGTGGCGGTGCCGGCGCACGGCCAGATCCTGCCGCCGACCGGCGTCACCACCCCGCCGATCGACATCGGCGTCCCGGGCCTCGGCATCGAGGTGCACATCCCCGGCCAGGAGCTCGGTGGGTCGAGCGCTCCCGGTCTCCCGGAGGTGTCCGGCTTGCCCCCGGCGCCCGGCCTCCCCCCGGCGCCCGACACCTCGGTGCCGCTCAGCGGCTCCAGTGGCGGCTCCGACGGGTCGTCCGGGCCACAGGGATCGACGTCGCCCGAGGCCACGCCCGGATCGTCCAATGCTGGCTCTGCGGACCCGACGGCCCCGCCGTCCGCCGCGTCCCGCGACTCCGACTCGTCGCAGGTGGCGGGCCGCGCGCTCGACGCCAGCGGCCGCCGTCGCACCGCTGACCCCAGCCTCGGCTCGGCCATCGCCGGGGCTGTCACCGAGCCGAGCACCCTGGTCGGGGCGTTGACCCTCGCGTTGGGCTTCGGAGTCGTCGTGGGCGCCGCGCCGTACCTACCCCGGTACCGACGGCGGCAGCGCGACCTGCTGGAGCAATGGGCACAGGCATCGGAGCGCGAGCACGCGGTAGCGGCCAAGCTGACCCAAGCCGATCAGCAGAAGAGCGAGTTCCTCGCCCTCGTCTCCCACGAGCTGCGTACACCGCTCACGGCCGTCAAGGGCTTCGTCGACACGGTGCTGCTGCACTGGGACCGGCTTCCCGACGACCGGCGCCGCGACTTGCTGACGCGAGCGTCGTCGAACGCCGACGAGCTCGGCAGGCTCGTGCGCCAGCTCATGGAGTTCGGCCGCACGGAGAGTGGCCCGATCCAGATCGCGCCGGACAAGCTCGACGTGGCGGCGGCCGTAGACCTCGCGCTGCTCGGGATCGCGCCCGTCACCGCCGGGCACCGCCTGGAGGTCGACGTGCCCGACGGGCTCGTCGTCGACGTCGACGCCGACGCGTTCAACCACGTGCTGGTCAACCTGCTGACGAATGCGGTGAAGTTCTCACCGGCCGGCAGCCTCGTCGCGGTTGGCGCCCGGCGCGTCGAGGACGAGGTTGTCGTGTCGGTCGCCGACCAGGGCGCGGGCATCGCGCCCGACGAGCAGGAGCGGATCTTCGACCGCTTCTACCAGTCGCGTAATGGCAACCACGCCCGCGGCACTGGCATCGGCCTGACGATCGCGCAGCGCTTCACCGCCCAGCACGGCGGCCGGATCTGGGTCGACAGCGAACCCGGACGAGGCGCCACCTTCTCCTTCACGATGCCGCTGGCCGCCGACGAGGTGCTCGCGGTTCAGTACTCGTAGAAACCGGCTCCACTCTTCCGGCCCAGCTTGCCCCCGGCCACCATCTCGCGCAGGAGCTGCGGCGCGGTGAACGCGTCGCCGTAGACCTCGTGCAGGTCGTCGAGGACGAACAGGATGGTGTCGAGCCCGACCCGGTCGGCGAGCTCCAACGGGCCCATCGGGTGGTTGTATCCGAGTTTCATCGCGGTATCGACGTGCTCGGCGCTGGCGACACCCTGCTCGTACGCCCGAATCGCCTCGCACATCAACAGCGTCCCGAGACGCGTGGTGACGAAACCCGGCATGTCACGGACTTCGACCGTCTCCTTGCCGACGGCGCGTGCAAACTCGGCGCCGCGCGCGACGGTGTCGTCGGTTGTATCGGGCGCGCGCACGACCTCCACCAGCCGCATGGCCGGCACCGGGTTGAAGAAGTGCAGCCCGAGGACCTGGCTCGACCGGCCCGACGCGGATCCCAACTCCTCGATCGACAGCCCACTCGTGTTCGACGCGATCACAGTTCCGGCGCCGGCGGCGTTGCCGAGAGTGGCGAACACCTCGCGTTTGAGGTCGAGATCCTCCGGCACCGCCTCGACGACGACGTCCGCCCCTGCGACCGCGCCCGCGACGTCGGTCGTCATCTCGAGGGGGGCCAGCCCCTCCAGATCCGCGCCCCGCTTGCGGGCCTGAGCCTCGTGCCGCTCGACTCGCTGCCGCGCGCCGCCGAGCAGCTCGTCGGTCGGCTCGACCGCGGTCACGGGGAACCCGGCGGCGCGGGCCACGAAGGTGATGCCGGATCCCATGATCCCGCAACCGACGACGGCCGCTTGCGTCACGACGCATCCTCCTTGGGCGGGCGATCTTCCTTGCGACGCACGAAGAACGTCCCCGTTCCCGTCGAGACGGGCTCGCCCGCTGCGTCGCGGATCGCCGTCTCGACGTACGCGACCTGGCGGGCGAGGCGCACGACCTCACCGCGCACCGTGAGCGTGTCCCCGGCCTGCGCCGCTCGTATCGTCGAGTACTTGAGCTCGAGCGTGGCGGCCCGATCGCCGGATTCGAGCGCGGCGTTCGTCGCGAAGTTCATCGCGGCGTCGTGCACCACCCCGTACACGCCACCGTGCACGGTGCCGGCCGGATTGCACGCCAGCTCCGTCGGGGTCCACTTCGCAGTCGCCCAGCCCTCCCCGTACGCGTCGAACGAGATCCCGAGCTGACCGAGCAGGGCCATGCCGCCGTCACCGAGGGAACGGTCCATGTTGCGGGGCACGGGCCGGAATGTAGCCCGCGGCGATACAGTTGACCGGTTGGTCTAGTAGCCGAGGAGGCTCCCATGCCCACGGCCGTCATCGTCGACGCCGTCCGCACCCCGCTCGGGCGGCGGAACGGCGCGCTGAAGGACGTCCACCCCGTCGACCTCGCCGCGCTCACGCTGGACACGCTTATCCAGCGCACCGGCCTCGACCCGGAGCTGGTCGAGGACGTGATCATGGGCTGCGTCATGCAGGTCGGCGACCAGGCCGTGAACGTCGGTCGCAACGCCGCCCTCGCCGCCGGGTTCCCGGAGTCGGTGGTCGGCACGACCGTCGACCGCCAGTGCGGGTCGTCGCAGCAAGCCGCGCACTTCGCGGCCCAGGGCGTCATCGCGGGCGCGTACGACGTCGTGATCGCCGCCGGCGTCGAGAGCATGACGCGGGTGCCGATGGGCGCGTCGTTCACGCCCGGTAGCCAGCCGTTCGGTCCCAAGGTGTTCGCGCGCTACCAGGAACGGGGCGGGCTCGTCCCGCAGGGCATCTCAGCCGAGCTCATCGCCGAGAAGTGGGACATCTCGCGCGAGGACAACGACCGCTTCTCCCTCGACTCGCACCTGCGCGCCGCGCGCGCCACCGACGAGGGACGCTTCGAGCACGAGATCATCCCCGTTCCGGTCCCGGGCGAGGACGGCAGCGTGCTCTTCTCGCGCGACGAGGGCATCAGGCCCGACTCGTCGCTCGAGAAGCTCGCCACCCTGAAGCCCGCGTTCAAGCCCGACGGCGTGGTGACGGCGGGCAACTCGTCGCAGATCAGCGACGGCGCCGCCGCCGTGCTCGTCACGAGCGAGGAGGCGGCCAGCCGGCTCGGACTCACCCCGCGGGCGCGCTTCCACAGCTTCGCGCTGGCCGGTGTCGACCCCGTGTTCATGCTGACGGGACCGATCCCGGCGACGACCAAGGTGCTCGAGCGGGCGAAGATGACCCTCGACCAGATGGACCTGGTCGAGATCAACGAGGCGTTCGCGCCGGTGGTGCTCGCATGGGAGAAGGAGCACCACCCCGACATGGTCAAGGTCAACGTGAACGGCGGCGCGATCGCCCTCGGTCACCCGCTCGGCTGCTCCGGCGCCCGACTCGCCGCCACGCTCGTGCACGAGCTCGAGCGCACCGACGGCCGTTGGGGCCTGCAGGTCATGTGCGAGGGGGGCGGCATGGCCAACGCCATGATCATCGAGCGCCTCGGTTGACCAGCGGGGGGCGGCCCCGGCGGGGATCGCCTCCTCCTTCGCTTCAGAGGCGTCGTCGGCGACCCCACTCGGGGCCGCCTCGTTGCGTTTCACGCGCGCTCGATGATCAGTCCTTGCCATTTGGGGAGGAGAATGGGCGTGTGGGCGGTCTCGTTGTGCGTGTGGTGATCGGCTTGGCGGGGGCGGTCACGATCTATGTCATCGGCGCCGCGATCCTCCGGAAGTTCAAGGTCGAGCCGGAGCCGGAGCCGGACCCGACGCAGCTCCGGCCGGTCGAGGTGGAGTTCCGCTGCACCGTCTGCGGCACGACGGTCGTGATGACGACCGCGGCCGGCGACGAGCCCGAGCCGCCCCGGCACTGCCGGGAGGACATGGTCCGCGTGTAGGCGGGCCGAAGGTCCCGAGCTGGACATTTTCCCACGCGGTCTCCACACCCTGGGGAGAAGTCTGGGGGAAGTTACACATCTGGCATTCCGGCCCGGGGCGACCCTACCGGAGCTGGGTCGACAGGATCGCGCCCCCGGTGAACAACCCCAGCCCGACGAACAGGTAGCGGTTCTCCGCCTCGCCGCCCGGGAGCAGCTGGAGGTAGTTGGCGACGATCACCAGCACCCCGGTGACGAGCATCGTGAACATCGTCGCCGGCACCCACAACTTGCTGGGCGGCGCCTTCTTTGCCGGCGGCGGGGTGTAGCGCGAACGCTTGCTCTTCGAGCGCGGCACGAGGGGGGAGCGTACCCGGCTAACTCGACGGGCC
>DATFPZ010000308.1:0-3548 GCA_035264545.1 Acidimicrobiia bacterium | reverse complement strand
TGGGCCTTGCGCCCGACATGTAGACGCCGGGCCCACGCCTCGTCGTCGGCTTCGGCACCGGCGCGCACCTCCCGAGCACGGTCACGCAGGCCCTTCACGCCCGTCGAGCCGGCAGCCTCGAGGAGCTCAGCCTCGCGGACGGATCAGCGGCGGCGGCCGACGTGATCTCCGCCACTTGGACGTCGGAGAGTTGCCCGGCGCGGAACGCCGCATCGGTCTCGGGCAACCGCTCGAGCGCACGCGCCGTCTCGAGTGTTCGCGCTGCCGCGCCCACGGTCTCACCGGTCGCCTCCGCCACCCAATGCGCGGCGCTGCGATGCCCGCTGTCGCGCCAGACCTTCGTCTCCTCGACCCGGCGCGCCAGGCGAGCCTTGATCGCCGTACACAGCCGCTCGGCGCGGGCCGCGTCGTTGAAGAGCTCCACGGCACGCCGCGCATCGAACGTGCGCGGGATCAACTCCTGAGAGATCTGCTCGAGCTCGCCGAGCACCTGCGCGAACACGCTCCCCCTCGGGGACGACACCGACCGGGGAAGCGTCCTCAGTATACGAACATATGTTCGTTCTCGTCAAGCCCTCTTGAACCCCTCGACGACGCGTGACCAGCGCTCGGGGTCGCTCTTGTACGGGGCGTAGAAGCTGATGCGGTCGACGACGTCGCCGTACCGGTCGAGCATCTTCGCCGGGATCTCCTCGGGCTCGCCGGTCACCGCGAACGTGCCGAGGATCTCGTCGTCGACCAACTCGCCCATCTGCACCCACTCGCCCTGCTTCGACAGGCGGTTGAGGTCGCCTTGGAGGTCACCCCAGCCGTGCAGCTCGAGGACGCCCCGGTACGCGGGCGTCGACCCGTAGAACGCGATCTGCTGCTTCGTGCCACGGCGGGCCGCTTCGTACTCCTCCTCGTTGGTGCCGGTGACGACGAACATCGGTCCCGAGAGCTCGAAGTCGCCGCGTTGCTTGCCGGCCCGCGCCCAGCCCCGCTCGAGCGCGGGCATGGTGACCTCGCGCACGTACCGCTCGGTCGTGAAGCCGTGGAGCAGGATCCCGTCGGCGACCTCGCCCGCCACCTCGGTCATGCGCTCGCCGACGGCGGCGAGGAACACCTTCGGGATGCCGTACGGATTGGGTCCCGGGTTGAAGAACGGTGTCATGAGCGTGTGGCGGTAGAACTCGCCTCGGAAGTCGAGCTTGTCGCCCTCGTTCCAGCACGCCCAGATGGCCCGCATGGCGAGGATGAACTCGCGCATCCGCTTCGCCGGCTCCGACCACGGCATCGAGAACCGCTTCTCGATGTGGGGCTTGATCTGGCTGCCGAGGCCGAGGATGAACCGGCCCTTCGTGTACAGCTGGAGGTCGTTGCCGATGACGGCCGTCGACATCGGGTTGCGGGCGAATGCCACCGCGATGCCGGTGGCGAGCTCGATGCGCTCGGTCTCGAGCGCGGCGAGCGCGATCGGGAGGAACGGGTCGTGGCTGGTCTCAGCGGTGAAGACGCCGTCGTATCCCAGCTCCTCGAGCTCCCGGGCCGCCGCCGGCATCTCCTCCGGCCGGGCGGTCATCACCGTTCCGTCGACTCGCATCATTCCCCCAGGTCAGCGACGCGCGGAGGCTACGGGAGATCCACGAAGCCGTCATACCCCGGCGTTACTCTCCGGATATGGGTCTGGCATTCCCTCCGTCGTTGTCACCGAGCTCGGTTTCAGCGTTCAAGTCCTGTCCCCTCGCGTTCAAGTTCTCGTACATCGACCGGCTCCCCGAGCCGCCGAGCCCGGCGGCCACCAAGGGCACGCTCGTCCACCGCGCCCTCGAGCTGCTGATGTGCCGTCCCCAGCCCGACCGCACCGTCGACGCCGCTCTGGTCGACCTCGAGACCGCCCGCGTCGAGATGGCCGACGATGCGGATCTCGCCGGCCTCGAGCTGACCGACGAGCAGCGGGCGCAGTTCGACGCCGACGCGGAGGACCTCGTGCGCCGGTACTTCCAGCTCGAGGACCCGCGCACGGTTCGCCCCAACGGCCTCGAGCTCAAGCTCACGGCCCAACTCGGCCGGGTCACGTTGCGCGGGATCATCGACCGCCTCGAGATCGACGACGACGGCGAATTCGTCGTCACCGACTACAAGACCGGCTCGGTGCCGAGCGAGTACGCCGAGAACCAGCGGCTCTCGGGCGTGCACATCTACGCCGCGCTGTGCGAGCAGATGCTCGGCAAGCGGCCGGCGCGCGTGCAGCTGTACTACTTGTCGAAGCCCGAGGCGATCATCGCCACCCCCACCGAGCAGTCGGTCGCGGGTGTCGGACGCCGTGCCGACGCCCTGTGGACGGCGATCCTGCGGGCTTGTGAGCGCGAGGACTTCCGGCCCCATCCCGGGCCGCTGTGCGACTACTGCAACTTCAAGCCGTACTGCCCCGCCTTCGGCGGCGACCCCGTGCAGGCCGCCGAGCTGCGCGGCCCGGGCACGGTGATCGAACCGAGCCTCCCGCTCGTCGCCAGCTGACTCGTCACGCCGCCGCGCTCGCAGCGGTCAGCAACCGGCGCGTCTCACGCGGGTGCCGCAGGCGCAGTACCTCGAGGTGCGCGAACTCGGGCCGGCGCAGCAGCTCCGGGTACTTGTGGCGCCGCTCACCGTGCTTCATCCACGCCCACCGGATCGGATGCTCGGGGTCGGCCCAGCTCCGCCAGTCCTCAACGTTCTCGTTCCACATCGGCTTGCGTGTGATCGCCCGCCATACCGAGCGGCGGATGACGCGCATCATGATCAGTGGGCGCTCGTAGTCGAGCCAGACGAGTTGATTGGCGCGGCCCCAGACCAGGTCGCGTACCGCTTCGTAATTCCCGTCACAGACCCACCGATCCGCCGCCGTCGCGGCGTCCGTGCGCTCGCGCAGCTCCTCCACGCTCGCCTGCTGCCAGTTGGGTCCGTGCTGGAACGCGTCGAGCTCGACGTGCGGGCAGTCGAGCAGCACGGCCAACCGGGCAGAGAACGTCGTCTTACCCGCGCCACTGGTCCCGACGACTGCGATGCGAGGTCCGAACTTCATCGCGCCACTTGTACCCTCTCGTGCGTGAGCACCGGTAGCTCGTCGTCGAATCCGAGCGCGACCCTGGCCGCGCTCGCCGGCGAAGCACAGCTCGGTGACCGCGTTCGCTTCGTCGTCGAGCTCGACCGGCTCAAGCAGGTGTTGCGACGCACGGTCGTCACCGACGGTAGACGGCGCGAGAACACCGCCGAGCACTCATGGCACGTCGCGATGATGGCGCTCGTCCTTGCCGACGCCGCCGACGAGCACGTCGACCCGATGCGCGTCGCGAAGTTGTTCCTCGTCCACGACGTCGTGGAGATCGACGCCGGCGACACGTTTGTCTACGACACCGACGGGCAGGAGTCGAAAGCGGCGCGTGAGCGCGCCGCCGCCGACCGACTCTTCGGTCTCCTGCCGGACGACCAGGACGACGAGCTGCGTCGCTGCTGGCTGGAGTTCGAGCACGGGACGACGGCCGACGCTCGCTTCGCCCGCGCCCTCGATCGGTTCCAGCCACTGCTGC
>DATFPZ010000307.1:0-4584 GCA_035264545.1 Acidimicrobiia bacterium | reverse complement strand
GTCGGCCGTCACCGCGACCATGGCCTCGTCGAGCAGGGTCAGGCCGTCGGCTGTACGTCCGAGCATGATCGCGGTCTGGCCCTCACCGAGCCGCGCCATCGCCATGACGTCGGGGTCGCCGAAGCGGACTCCGATGTCGGCCGCGCGGCTGTACAGGGCGTTGGCTCGCTCGGCGTCGCCCGCGAACATCAGCTGGACCGCGTCGCCGAGGAGCAGGCACCCCTCCTCGGCGCGACCCTCGACGTCGCCGGCGAGCCGTTGCGCACGGGCGAGCCACCCGGCGGCGGGCGCCAACTCACCCCGCAGCATGAGACCGATGACGAGCCAGAACGCGCACCGGACCGCCCGTGCCGGCTCACCCGCGCGTGCGCACTCCTGGTGCGCCCGCACCCAGGCATCCGTGCTGGCGGTGTCGTCGCCGGACAGGTAGGCGGAAGCCGCCAACCGTTCGAGGTCGTCGAGTCCGAGTGACAGGTCGCGATCCGCCGCCGAAATCTGCATGTAGGCGTCGACCCACGCCCGTCGGTCGAACGATTCCCGACCTCGATGGAGCGCGTCCGTCATCGTCATAGGCTCTCTCACCGCTCCGGGTGCGCGCACGTACGGGGGTCAGCATGACGAAGACCGAGGTCGTCCGGGTCCCCGATCTCGACTGGCCGGCGCTGGGCGAGAGGCTCGACCGCTGGGGCTTCGCCGTGACGCCACCGCTGCTCGACGAGGAGCAGTGCCGGGAGCTGAGCGAGCTGTTCGAGGTCGACGACGCCTTTCGCAGCACGATCGTGATGTCACGGCACGCGTTCGGCGAGGGCACGTACCGCTACTTCACCGACCCGCTCCCCGCGGTCGTGCAGCAGCTGCGCGTCGAGCTCTACGGCCCGCTGGCGCAGATCGCCAACCGGTGGGCGGCCGACCTCGGCACGAAGCCGTTCCCGGACACGCTCGACGGCCTCGTCGACGTGTGCGCGGCGGCGGGGCAGCACCGGCCGACGCCACTGCTGCTGCGCTACTGGGCCGACGGGTACAACTGCTTGCACCAGGACCTCTACGGCGAGGTCGCGTTCCCGCTGCAGGTCACGATCATGTTGAGCGTGCCGGACGAGGACTTCACCGGGGGCGAGAACGTCCTCGTGGAGCAGCGACCCCGCGCGCAATCCCGTCCGGTGGTGGCGCGCCTCGAGCGCGGGCAGGCGCTGCTGTTCCCGACGAGAGACCGGCCCGTACCGGGCAAGCGGGGACCAAAGCGGGTCGCGATGCGGCACGGCGTGAGCACCGTCCACACGGGCGAGCGCACGACACTCGGGATCATCTTCCACAACGCCGAGTAACGACGCATCGACCTCACGTCACCCCGGCGGGACCGGGCTCAGTGGCGCGTAGCCGTTCACGAACGCGATCACGTCGTCGGGAGGGTTCTTCAGCTTCGAGGCGCAGTTCGGTGGCTGCGCGACGTCACCGCCCGTCGCCGTCGGTACGTCGACGAGCCCGCGCACCTTCCCGGTCGTGCACGTGGGCACGTTGATGTTCGCTACCTCGGTCGGCGGCTTGGGGCTCTTCTTCGTGAGCGCCTTGCGGTGCTCCTTCACCCACGTGACGGCTTGGCGCACACCGGCGGGATAGTCAGCCTCCACGCCCTCGCTCGTGCCCTGGCTGATCGCGACCGCCGGCACACCCCGGCGGACTGCCGTGCGGGCGGCGCCAACCGTGCCCGAGACGCCCGTGACGGGGCCGAGGTTGGCGCCGGCGTTCACGCCGGATGCGACGAGCTGCGGCTTGGTCGGGATGCCGCCGTCCAGCGCGAAGTTGACCGTGTCGGCCGGGAAGCCCTGCACGGCGACGGCGGGATAGCCGCTCGAGGTCGTCGTCTGGGTCGTGCTCAGCGTCCCCGGTGTCGTCATGTCGCTGGTCCCGCTCTTGTTGTCGGAGGGCGCGACGACCGTCACCTGGACGCGATCCAGCTTGCGCAGGCCTTGCACGAGCGCGTCGATCCCCGGGGCGGCGACGCCGTCGTCGTTGGTGACGAGCACGCGCAGAGTCGGTGGCTTCGGCGCGGCGACCGCCGGAACCGCGTCCACACCCACCGTGCCGGTGAGCGCGACGACGCCGATGATCACCGCCGGAATGCTCGTTCGCCTCATGAGGTGGCGTAGTAACGGTCGCGGAGCTCCGCGTACGCGGAGCGGACGCCGCGGGTGTCGAGACCCTCGTCCGGCTCGACGGGGAATCCCTTGCCGAGGTCCCACGCCGCCGCGACCTCTTCCGGCGCGGCCTGGTCCAGCACGGCCGCCGCCTGGACGCACGCTCCGGTCGCGACCGGCTCGCCGCGCGGCACGACCACCGGGGATCGCGCGAGATCGGCCAGCACCCGCTGGAACGCGTGCATGCGCGCGCCCCCGCCCAGGAGCACGATCCCGTCGGCGGGACGCACGGTGACGCCGCCGACGCGCAGCGCCTCGAGCGCGTCGAGCAGCCCGCAGACGACACCCTCGACCGCGGCGCGCGCGATCTGCTCGGGCGTCACGTCGGCGCGCAGCCCCCCGATCGTGCCGGTGGCGTCGGGGAGGTTGGGTGTGCGCTCGCCGTCGAGGTACGGCAGGAGCACGAGCCCCCCGGCACCCGGCTCTCCGGCCAGCGCGAGCCGGTCGAACCGCGGGAGGTCGACCTGCAGGAGCCGGGCGAACGTGTCGATGACGCGCATCGCGTTCATCGTGCAGGCGAGGGGCAGGAACCGCCCCGTGGCGTCGGCGAAGCCGGCGACGTACCCCTTCGGGTCGGCGATCGGCTTGTCGCTGACCGTGTACACGGTGCCCGAGGTGCCGATCGACATCGCGACCTGCCCCGCCTCGAGCGCGACACCCAACGCGGCGGCCATGTTGTCGCCGGTCCCGGGCGCGATCACGGCGCCCTCGCGCTCACGCACCGCCTCGGTGGGACCGAGCACGTCGGGCAGGCAGGCGCCCCAGTCCTTGGTGTCGTCGACGACCTCGAGAAGATCGGTGCGCCAGCGGCCTTCCGCCGGCGACCAGTAACCGGTCCCGGAGGCGTCACCCCGATCGGTCGTGAACCGTCCGCTCATCCGGAACGTGAGCCAGTCGTGCGGGAGCAGCACCCGGGCGAGGCGGTCGAACTTCTCGGGCTCGCACCGGTGGAGCCATGAGAGCTTGCTGATCGTGAACGACGCCACCGGCACCGAGCCGCACGCCTCCACCCACGCTTCCGGGCCACCGAGCTGCTCGACGAGCCACTGCGCGTCGTCCGCCGACTCGGTGTCGTTCCAGAGCTTGGCCGGCCGGATCACCTGCGCGCGGTCGTCGAGGGCGACGAGGCCGTGCTGCTGGGCGGCGATCGCCATCGCGACCACCGCCGGCGTGCCGGCCTGGCGGCGGGCCTCCACCAGGGCCTCCCGCCACGACTCCGGGTCCTGCTCGCTCCGGGGCGGGAACGTGTCGGGATGGGAGGCGCGGCCGGTCCCGACGAGCTCGCCGGTGTCGGCGTCGCGCATCTCGACTTTCGTCGATTGGGTGGAAGAGTCCACCCCGAGGACAAGTGCCACCAGCCTCCTGCGTCGACCCGGCTTCGCGACCGAGACAGTGAAGCACGTTTCGGCGCGCGCATTCGGAGCGGTGTGACGCGCTGCGGGCGATTCGCGTGCGAACGCGCCGTTCGGGTCGCGCTCAGCGAACGCCGAGGAGCAGCTCGGTGACGAGCTGATCGAGGCGCTCGTGCCCACAGCCCCGGGCGGCGAGGGCGTCGACGTCGATCTGCTCGCTACGCAGTCGTGCCACCGCCTCGGACGAGTAGCCGTCGGGGAAGATCCGCTCGGCGAGCCCTTCGGCCTGCGCTTCGAGCAGCGCGTCCGCAATGTCCGGGTCGGTGCGGAACCGCGCCGCCTTCGCTTTGAGGATGAGGTAGGTCCGCATACAGCCGCGGGCGAACTCCCAGACGCCGTCGACGCTCTCGGTGCGGTAGGCGTGGGCGTCGAAGTGGCGCATGCCCTCCCATTCGGCGTCCTCGAGCAGCTTGACCAGGTAGAAGGCGTCGCGGACACCCTCGGAGCCGAAGCGGAAGTCCTGGTCGTACTTGCCCGGCGACTGCCCGTTGAGGTCGATGTGGAACAGCTTGTCCGCCCACAGCGCCTGTGCGACCCCGTGGTGGAACGACAGACCCGACATCGTCTCGTGAGCGAACTCGGGGTTGAGCCCGACCATCTCGGGATGCGCGAGCTCGTGGATGAACGCGAGCGCGTGCCCGACGGTGGGAAGGAACAGGTTGCCGCGCGGCTCGTTGGGCTTGGGCTCGATGGCGATGTCGAGCTCATAGCCCCGGTCCACGATGTAGTCGCAGCAGAGGTTGATGGCCTCGGCGTAGCAGTCGAGCGCGGTAGGGACGTCCTTGGCCGCGTCGCACTCGACGCCCTCGCGTCCGCCCCACATCACGTACACCTCGGCGCCGAGCTCGGCCCCGAGATCGATGGCGTCGAACGTCTTGCGGAGCGCGAGCTTCCGCACCTGCGGGTCGTTGGCGGTGAACGCGCCGTCCTTGAACACCGGGTTCGAGAACAGATTGGTCGTCGCCATCGGGACCTTC
>DATFPZ010000306.1:0-6391 GCA_035264545.1 Acidimicrobiia bacterium | reverse complement strand
GCCGCCGGAACAACGGGCGCCGCGGCGGGCCGGCTGTCGGGGGTCTCGACGCCGCCGTCGGACGCGGAGCCGGCGCCGATCCGCGCCATCAGCTCCCCGACCGCCAGCGCGGTGCCTTCCCCGGCGACTATCGTAAGGGTTCCCGCGTCGGGGGCCTCGTATGTCATGGTCGCCTTGTCGGTCTCGATCTCGACGAGCTCGTCGCCGGCTTCGACGTGGTCACCGTCGGCTTTCAGCCAGCTCGCGATCGTGCCCTGCTCCATGGAGTCGGACAGCTGCGGCATCGTGATGTCGCTCATCCGGAGGTCCCCTCAATCAGGTCGACGGCCGCGCCGACGATCGTGTCTGGGTCGATGCCGAAGTACTCGTACAGGTCGCCGACGTCCCCGGACTGACCGAAGTCGTCGACCCCGAGGCAGGCGACGGGCTGGCAGCGGATCGCCGACAAGAAGCCGAACGTGTGCGGATGACCGTCGAGGACGGTGACGATCGGTGCGGCTCGGTCCGGCGGGAACAGCACGTCGAGGATCTCGACGTCGCCCTCGGACTTACCCAGCCCGTGGCGAGCGCGGAAGGCTCGGAAGATCAGGTCGGCCGACGTGAGGCAGACGACGTCGACTGCGATGCCGTCGGCCGCCAGCTCGTCCGCCGCCTCCAGCACCTCCGGCATGATCGCCCCCGCGCCCACGAGCGTGACCTGCGGGCGGTGTGCCGCGCGCCGCAGCAGGTAGCCGCCGGCGACGACATGCCGCCGGCGCTCCTCGCGGGCGGCGGGGTCCTCAGGGGTGGCGGCGAGCCCCTGGTCGATCGGCCGCGTGCTCAGCCGGAAGTACGCGGAGGTGCCGTCGGGACGGCCGATCTGGCTGAACGCACGGAGAAGCGTCCATTCCAGGTCCTGCCCGAAGGCCGGCTCCCAGGCGACGCAGCGCGGCTGCTCGAGCCCGACCGACGGCGTGATGATCGACTGATGTGCGCCGCCCTCGGGGGCGAGCGTCACGCCCGAGGGGGTTCCCGCCAGGATCGACTGCCCGCCGGCGTACATCCCGAACGACCATGGCTCAAGCGCACGCGTCACGAACGGGTCATAGATCGTCCCGATCGGCAGCAATGGCTCACCGTCGCGGGACCACGTCGCGCCCAGCTCGCCGAGCAGTCCGACGAGATTGCCCTCCGCGATCCCGAGCTCGATGTGCTGGCCCTGCGAGCTCTCGCGCCACTTGACGAGCGTGTCGGTGTCGTCGGCGAACCAGTCGACGCGATCGCTCGGGCTCCAGATTCCCGCCCGGTTGATCCAGCCGCCCAGGTTCGTGGATGACGCCACGTCTGGGCTCACGGTGACTACACGCCCGGCGACGTCGGGAGCGTGGTGGGACAGATCGACGAAGAAGCGCCCGAACGCCTGCTGCGTCGAGGCCGAACCACCGTGCGCGCGGCCCACGTCGTCCGGGACGGGCGGCACGGCCGACAAGGGCGCCGCTTCGCGCTCGAGCGTCGCGGCCGCGCGATGGCAGAGGTCCGCCTCCGCCGAGCCCTCCGCGAACCGAGCCCACGGATCATGACCGTTGGCTCCCAGCGAGCCCGCCAGCGCTTCCCACTGCGGCGCGGTCAGGAGCGCGGAGTGGTTGGCGGGGTGGCCCTGGGTAGGCAGCCGCCACGCCTTGATCGTGTAGGCGAAGATCACCGATGGGCGGTCGGCGACAGCGTCGGCCTCCTGGAAGGCGTCGAGCAGCGACATGAGGTCGTGACCACCGAGATCGCGTACGGCGCGCAGCAGCTCGTCGTCCTCGACGTCCTTGATGAGCTTCGCGACGTCGCTGCTGCCCGGCCCGGTCCCGGGAAGCCGCTCGCGCAGCTCGTCTGACTCGGCCCGCAGCAACCGCTGGTACTCCTCGTTGGGCATGAGATCGATCCGGGCACGCAGCGCTTCTCCGCCGTCGCGCTCGAACAGGCTCTCGAGCAGCCGGCCGTACTTCACGGTCTGCGTGTGCCAGCCGGCGGCGCCGAACATGTCCCGCAGACGCTCGCCGGCCATGTTCGGGACGATCCGGTCCAGGGATTGGCGGTTGAGGTCCACGATCCACAGGACCTCGCCGAGGTTCGACACCATGGGATCGACGACCGCCTCCCAGATCGCGCCTTCGTCGAGCTCGGCGTCGCCGAGCAGGGCCACCTGGCGGCCGCCCTGCGGCACGTCGAAGTGACCGGCGACATACCGATGAGCGATCGCGCTCCACACCGGCGCCGTCGCGCCGATGCCCACGGAGCCGGTCGAAAAGTCCGCCGGCACCGGGTCCTTGAGGCGGCTGGGATAGCTCTGCAGCCCGCCGAACTCGCGCAGCGTGGTCAGGTAGCGCTCATCCAGCGTGCCCAGCAGGTACTCGATCGCGTGCAGCACCGGCGCGGCGTGCGGCTTGACCGAGACCCGATCGGGGCCGCGCAGGTGAGCGAAGTACAGCGCCGTCATGATGGTCGCGATCGACGTTGACGACGACTGGTGCCCGCCGACCTTCACTCCGGACGGCGTCGTACGAACCTTGTTCGCGTGGTGAATGATCGAGATCGACAGCCACAGCACGCGGTCCTCGACCGCCTGCAGCACCGCCAGATCGACGTCCGTAGTGGAAGCCATGGTGGCGATTGATGCTGGACCAGGTACACGGGTTGCGCGACTGGCTGTTCCGACAACCTTCGGCGACTAACGCGACGAAGGACGAATCCGCCGGCGCAGAAAATCGACGCGCTCGATCATGCCCGCCGGCATTTCGGACACGACCTCGCCGGGCAGCAGGCGAACGCGGCAGTTGGCATAGAGCGCGTCGTAGAGCGGAAGTGCGGCTGCGAGGTGATCGGCGTCGTCGAATGCGATCGCGAGCCCCTGTCCGAGGCGGTCCAAGGCTGCGCCGAGGACCGATTCCTCCTCGGTCTGATCCTCGGGCGGCTCGAGCGCCAGGGCATGCCGGACGCCGGCGGCGACGATGCGCTCCACCAGGTCGACCGCGGGATCGCGGACGTGGTAGCCGCGCATGACTTTGCGAAATGCGGTGCCGTCGGCATCGTGGGGCCCGAACGCCGATCCTGGGATCCCGAAGCCGATCGCGCCGCCAGGCGCGTCAGCTTCCTTGCCCCGATCGATGAACGTGAACTCCGCGTCAGGATCGACGAACCGGAGGATCAGCCAGGGGGTGGCGACGCGGTCAAGATGAAGATGGCCGTAGGTGACCCACTTCATGGCGCACTCCCGTCGAAGGGCTCCTCTACGACCAGATTCTCGATCGCGCCCACGCCCTCGATCTCGACGCGAACGCGATCGCCCGGAACGAGGTACCGGCCGTCTACGACCGCGACGCCGCCTGGGGTGCCGGTCGCGATGAGGTCTCCGGGCTCGAGCGTGCACAGCTGGGAGATCGCGGACACGAGCTCCCCGGCGCCGAGGATCCAGTCTGAGGTCGAGCCGTCCTGCCGGAGTTCGTCATTGACCCAGGTCCGTACCGCGAGCGCGTCGACCTCCAGCTCGTCGGCGGTCACCACCCATGGTCCTGTGGGTCCGTGGGTCTCGAAGCTCTTGCCGGGCCAGATGAGTGCGTTGTAGTTCTGCCATTCGCGCACCGAGATGTCGTTGGTGACGGTGTATCCGGCGATGACGGCTGCGGCCCCGTCGACGTCCAGCCGCCGTCCTCGCCGACCGATAACGATGGCCAACTCCCCTTCGTAGTCGAGCGACTTCGCGCCGAAGGGCGCCCAGATCTCGTCGTGTGGGCCGCCGATACAGCTCGTCTGCTTATTGAAGACGACCGGCACGGGGGAGTTCGGGTAGGCCGCCTTCAGATGGCCCATGGCCGCTAACGCGGCGGTCAGCTCGCGTGATGGTGTCGCGGGTTCGCGCAGCTCCGCGGCGTGGGTCGCGTAGTTCATTCCGGCGCCCAGGAACTTCGGTGGGCGCGGGATCGGTGCGAGGAGTTCGACGTCCTCGAGCGTCTCGCGACGCGTGGCCTTGTCGATGCCGGTGGTGATCTGGTCGAGGCGCGGCGATCCTCCGGCGAGGATCGCCGGAATGTCGTCCGGTAGCTCCAGGCCGAGGTGCTGCACGGCGATGATCTCGTCATCGACGATCACCCCCACATGGACCCCCGCAGGGTCGCGAAAGCGAGCGAGGCGCATGACCGCAGTAAATCGGCTCGACTGGCGGGCCGACATCGTCGGAACCGACAGCGTCGCGCCGTCACTCGTCCGGCGAGATCAGTCCCTTGCGGATCGCGCGCGCGATGAGCTCGGTCTTGCTTCGGGCGCCGAGCTTTGCCTTGAGCTTCTGCAGATGGAAGCGAACGGTGGATTCGGAGATGAACAGCCGCGCGCCGATCTGCTCGTTCGTCAGTCCTTCGGCGGCAAGCTCCAGAACTCGCTGCTGCTGCGGCGTCGGGCCGGCGCCGCCGGCGTTGGCGTGGGCGATGCGGTGGAGTTGCTCGACGATCTGGGAGGCGCCCTCCGGCCGTGAGTCTCCGGGCGCGTCCTCGATCCGCGCGAGCACGCGACGAAGCTCGGTGAGGCCCGCGGACTTGGTCACGTATCCGGTGGCGCCGGCCTGGATGGCGTCGCGCACCGTGTCCTCGCTGAGATAGCTCGTGAGCATCACCAGCGCCATGCTCGGAAAGTTCTGGCGCATGCGCCGGCAGAGATCGATGCCGCTCATATCAGGTAGGCGGAAATCGACCAGCGCGACGTCGGGGAGGGTCTGCTTGGCGCGGCGCACGCCCTCCTCGGCGGTCGAAGCGACTGCGACGACCTCGTGGTTGGCGTCCGACGACAGCGCGGCGACGAGTCCCTCTCGTACGACCTCGTGGTCGTCGACGATCAGAATTCGCATCGCTCGTCTTCCTGCTCCTCCGCTCACAGTGGGACGTCGACCCGGATGCTGGTTCCGCCCGCGACGCCCTGCGTGACGCTCAGGGTTCCGCCGACGTTGCGGACCAGCCTGCGCAGGGCGGCGAGACCGTGCCGTCCGTCCGAGCGGCGATCCGACAGGCCGATTCCGTCGTCGACAACGGTCAGCATCACCGACTTCGCCGATTCGGCGTCCAAGGTCACCGCGACCCGGCAGGGGCCGGCGTGCTTGGCCGCGTTGACCAGCGATTCGCGCGTCACGCGCAACAGCGCATCCGCCGTCGAGACGCGAAGGTCGCTCGCAGTGGCGTCCGCCGCAGGGGAGATCTCCATGTGCACCGCCAGGCCGAACTCGTCCTCGACGTCGGCAACGGCGGCCGCTAGCTGGCTCGGGAGATCGGCCGCAGGTTTCGGCGCGATCTCGTGGATGATCGATCGGAGCGCGTCCTCGGCGCGCGAGATCAGCTTCCGGGACTGCTCCGCGTCCGCCAGCGTCGTTGCGCGGTCGTCGCTCTGGCTCTCGATCGTCTCGAGCCGCATCTTGGCAGCGAACAGCAACTGCGCGACGTCGTCGTGCAGGTCGTCGGCGATCCGCTGGCGCTCGGCGAGCCGGGCGAGCTGCGCGCGCTGCTGCTGGTAGCGCTCAGAGGCCCACGCGAGGGCGAGCAGGTTCGCCAGGCGGACGAGGGCCTCGCGCTCAGACGCCGTGAACGGGTCGCCTCGCGCGCGCATCGCCGCCACGGTTCCGACGCGTCGCTCGCGGAACACGATCGGCTCGAACCGGAGGGCGACACCGGGGTCGCCCGCTCGTTCGGGCGTGGTCACCGAGCCGTGCGCGTCCGGGTGCTCTCTCGTTTCGTCGACGAGCCGCGCCTCGAGACGCGGGTGCCGCTCGTCGCAACGCGCGACGAGCGGCTGTGCGTCGAGGAAGACCAGACATGTCGCGTTGGCGTCGAGGGCGTGAGCGAGTTCGCGCAGCGTGTCCGGCAGGAACTCCTGGAGCGCTTGTCCGGACGCAATGTTGACCGCGGCTCGCGCAAGCGATTCCTCCTGGCTCTGCTGGCGCCGCAGTAACCACATGCCCTTCCAGAGCTCGACGACCGTCGCGACGCGCGGGGCGATCATGTGCGCTCGATCGAGATCCTCCGCCGTGAAGTCGGTTGGCTTGTTCGCGACGTGCAGCACGCCTACCGGCTTGCCGGCGACGTGGAGCGCCACCGAGAGGATGCGCTCGATGCCGAAGAGCTTCTTGTAATCCTCGAGGATCCCGGGGTCGCCGCGCGCGTCGTTCGAGACATAGGCCTGCCCAGTCGTGAACACGCGGGCGGCGTTGCTGAACGAATTGTCCGTCGAAACCAGGTACGACGCCGCCTGATCGCGAGTCGCGCCGAAGGAGCCCGGAAGCATCTGCAAGACGGCTCGATCCTCGTCATAGATCATGATTCCGGTCAGCGCGGCACCGAACAGCTGCGCGAGCCACCGGTCGAGGGTGTCGGTGACCTCCTCCAGGCCG
>DATFPZ010000305.1:0-5415 GCA_035264545.1 Acidimicrobiia bacterium | reverse complement strand
TTGCGCTCGCAGCTCGAGGAGCTCGCGCGCCGCGTCGAGGCAGTCGCCGATCGGTACGAGGACACTCCGGACTCGCAGATCGCGTCGGATCTCTACACCGCCGAGCGGACGCTGATCAGCGCGCGGCGTGCCGTCGACAAGGCCATCGGCACACTTGACGACCTCGCGCGCTGAAGATCGGTGGGCGCGGTCCGAGCTACCGCACGTCTGCGAAGACGATCTCGCGGTAGCTGTCCTCGTCGAAGCTCACGCCACGGGCTCTGCCATCGTCGCGGCGCGCTTGTCCTTGGGCGGCCGCGTTCTTCATCGCATCTTTGTCGGCCCACGCCGAACCGACGACGCCCCGTCCCGTCTTGCGGTCCATCATGTGCCGCAGAACCAGAAAGCCCGGCGCGGCGGTGATCCGAGGCAGGACCTCACTCTTGAAGAAGCCGACGTTCTCGTCGATCTTCGATGGATCCATGCTGATCCGGGTGACCATGAGCGCCGAGCCCACTTTCGGCGGCGACGCTATCTCCTCGACCAGTTGCTCGAAGCTTTCGACCGTGAGCTCGCCGCCGACGACGTCGAGGCCCTGTTGGCGTAGCTCGGCAAGTGCTCCGAACGACGCCTCGCGGTCTGCTTCGGTCTCCCACAGCGACAGGATTCCGAGAACCCCGCCGTCGCGATCCGCACTCGCGATGACGCTCCGGTAGCCCGTCTGCTCCTGGAGCACCGGCACGGCCTTGTCGCGGACGAACGCCACGCCGTCGTCGATGTTCTTGGCTCCTCGAAACGTGAGCACACGTGTGTGCATCCCACCCACCTCCCCTTGTCAGCTCGACCGAACGTATACCGACACAAATGGCGCGGATAGGGGCTTTCGTCATCTTCTCAACCGGCCTGGTGGCCTCTTGGCCGCCGCTCTTTCGTGAGTCCTTCGCCGACAGGTACGACTGAAAATGCGCCTATGCTCTCGACGCTTTCCGTCAAGCAAGCGGCGGGGCCCAACCGCAGCGCTACACGCTCGACCTCGAGTTTGAAGTGACTGCCCACGCCAACAGCTCACAGGGCGATGGGGTCCCCGACAAGGGAGCACTGGAGAATCCACCATGTGCGACCTGCCGCTATGACCTATCAGACGGAGTCACCCAGTCTCGACACCGACCTCGAACAAGAGGTCGAGCACCTCCGACGGGTTCAGACGGTCACCGAGGCTTCACTCGCTCACCTCGAGATCGATGAGCTGCTCGACACATTGTTGGAACGAGTGCGCGAGATCCTCGAAGTCGACACCGCGGCCATCCTCCTGCTCGACCGCTCGTCACGCGAGATGGTCGCGACCGCCGCGAAGGGGATCGAGGAAGAGGTTCGCAGCGGCGTACGCATTCCGATCGGTCAAGGCTTTGCGGGGCGCGTCGCCGCCGAACGAAGGGCCGTGATCCTGGAGAAGGTGGATTCCACGAACGTCCGCAACCCCATCCTCCTGGACATCGGCCTCCGCTCGTTGGTCGGCGTTCCCCTCATTGCCGACGGCGACACGATCGGCGTGCTGCACGTCGGCAGCCTCGGATCCAGATCCTTCTCGGATCAGGACGCCGAGCTGCTGCAGCTTGTGGCCGACAGGGCGGCGCTGGCGATCAACGCCGGGGTGCTCAAGCGAGAACGCACTGTCGCAACAGCGCTCCAACGCAGCCTCCTGCCGCGCCTGCCCGACATCGTTGGCTTGGAGATCGCAGCCCGCTACATCCCGGGCCACGCTCGCATCGTCGGCGGTGACTGGTACGACGTTTTCGAGCTTCCCACGGGTCACGTCGGCGCCGCGATCGGCGATGTCGCCGGGCAAGGGCTCCGCGCGGCCACTGTGATGGGGCGCATCCGGAATGCTCTGCGCGCGTACGCGCTGGACTCGGAGGATCCCGCGGGCGTGCTGACCCGCCTCGACGACATGGTGTGCCATTTCGAGCCCGACGAGATGGCCACGGTGCTGTACGCGGTCCTCGACCCCGAGCGTCACCGGATGATCTTCTCGGCCGCCGGTCACCCGATGCCGCTGATGGCACTTCCGATCGGCGAGGCGCAGATGATCGAGGCAGGCGCCGATCCGCCGATCGGTAGCGACGCAGACGCGCCTCGACGCGCGACGGAGGTGGCTGTGCCCGAGGGGGCGACGATCTATGCCTTCACGGACGGAGTCGTTGAGCGACGCGGTGAGCACCTCGACATCGGTCTCGAGCGGCTCCGCCAGGCTGCGATCCCCGGGTCGCCCCATCGCGGGTGTACGAGGATCGTGTCACAGCTCCTGAGCGACCCGCAGCCCGACGACGACGCCGCGGTGCTCGCGCTCCATGTCCGCGCGCTGAGTTGACGGGTTCTGGCCGTTCAACTCAGTAATTGTCGAAGAGATAGGGGCGCGGGCCGGCGAAGGCGGCGTCGAGGGCGACGAGGTCGCGGGGCCCGGCGTGGTGCAGGAGGCCGGCGGCCGCCAGCACCGGCGCCGTCGCCCACCCCGTGTACAGCGACGCCAGCCCGTTCACCGACAGATGCACGTCGCCGGTGCCTCCGGGGGTCAGCTTCCCTTCGCCGCCTTCGACCCGGAGCACGAAGCGGCCGTCGTTCCACGGCGCGACCCGGTCGGCCAGTTGGAGGTGCACCTCGGTCCGGACCCCGGCCGGGTAGCCGCGGGCGGCGACGGCACCGGCGGCATCGACCAGGCGCGTCATCCAGTGATTGGCGGCCACGAGCTCGACCACCTGCTCGGGCAGCAGGAACGTCAGCGCGTCGAGGGGCATCGCGAGAACGGTGACGGTGTCGACCTGCGCCACGTGCGATCCGACGTGTCGCCAGAGCGTCACCGCGGCGCGGGCGTCGGCGGCGAGGAGCTCGTGGACCGTGACGCCGAAGCCCCACTGCTGGCGCGTTTGGTGCTGGTCGTACACGACGTAGCCGTCGATTTGGCCGTCGGCGTCGTACACGTACAGGTACCGGTGCGGATGGTCGAGCGCGACCTGGTCGGCGCGCCACCGTACGTCGCTGCGGTCGATCGCCCCGTTGATGGACGGCGCAACGCGCTCGTAGCACTCGCGCACGTCGTCGAAGTCG
This sequence comes from Acidimicrobiia bacterium, assembly GCA_035264545.1. Classification (GTDB taxonomy): domain Bacteria; phylum Actinomycetota; class Acidimicrobiia; order IMCC26256; family JACDBD01; genus JALZAA01. Next base: position 2,334 of record DATFPZ010000305.1, on the reverse strand, counting down.
AGCGCCCGGCCCGGTCGGAGGCATTCGGGCTCGCCCGGTGGCAGCGCAGCCAGTGACGCGGTCGGGACGCGCCGCACTCCGAACTCGCCGCCGATCTCCCAGCCGAGCCCACGATAGAAGCGGGTCGTCGCCGGATGCAGCGTGCTGATCACGAGACCCTGCTCGTGCATCCGTTCGACGGAGCGGGCGAGCAGCCGGGGCGCGATCCCTCGCCCCCGCTGGTCGGGGCGCACGGCGACCGACGCCACCGCGCCCATCGGGACGGACCGACCGCCGAAGAACTGCCCCCACGGCATGACCTCGGTGGTGCCGACGAGCTCCCCGCCGCTCCACGCGCACAGGAAGTCGCCCATGCGCTTGGACTCCCGCCATGGCTCCTCTCGCTCCGGAGGGCTCGTGAACGCCTCGCTGCAGAGCGCGAAGACATCGCCGGCCTCCTCTTCCCGCGGCGCGCGGACCTCGATCTCCACGGCGTCGATGCTAAGCGGCCTCGGGTGGGGTCAGCCGGGCTGTGCGACGCAGCGGACCGCTTCCTGTGCGCCGCACGGCAGCGGCGGGCCGAGCTGCACGCCATTGAGCGGGATCATGGGCAGCATGATCCGCGACGGCGTGTCGGGTCCCTGGAGCACGGTGTTGACGCCCGGCGCGCTGCGAGGCACGTACGCGTAGAAGCTGTCGACGAACGGCGGGGCGTGCACCTTGACCGAGACGCGGTGCCCACCCCGGAACACGTGCCCGACCGGCCAGACCTCCACCAGGTACTCGTAGGTCTGACCCGGCGTGATGTTGGTCGGGTTCGTATGCGGCCGGTGCGGTCGGTAGATGCGACCGTCGGGCGTGTGATCGCTCTGCGAGTCGTCCACGGCGCGGTGACTGGCTCGGAGCACGCCGCGTTGCAGGTACGTGCGGCTCCCGTCCGGAGCCTCGTCGACGAGCTCGACGAACAGCTCGGTGTCGGGCGCGGTGCTCTGCACGAACAGCGTCGCCGTGATCGGCCCCGCGATGGCGGTGTCGGTTCCGACGGGGTCGCTGCGGTACGACAGCTCGTCCGGCCCCGTGGCCGTCGTCAGCGGCGGCCCGACGTCCCCGCCGGCCTGGTACGACCAGAACTGCCGCTTCGTGCCGGTGACATACGGCCGCGGCGACTCCGCCGCCGTCGGCGCAGCGGTTGTGAGCGACCCGTCGCCATGGAGGTACCAGTCCGTCCAGTTGGTGTCGGGCAGCGGGAACGTCTTGGCGTCCTTGCGGCCGTTCGGGACCAGCACCTCCTTGTCACCCTGGGTCTCCTTGTGCGTCTCGAACAGAACGCTGACCGACGAGCGCGCCTGCTTGAGACTCCCGAACCCGCCGTTCACACCGCGCACCCACTGGTCGAGCCACGCCTTGCGGTCATTGCGGATGTCGGGCACGCCATAGTCGGCGGTGCTCTCCGTGTTGTGGTCGCCGTTGGTGAGGATGAGCCGCTTCGGAACGCCGCCGATGCGCTCGAACAGGTGGGCCTGGCCGCGGGGCCCGGTCTGCTCATCCTGATACGCGCCGACGATATGAATCGGGACGTTGATCTTGTCGACGTACGTGATGAGCGAACGCGACCGGTACCAGTCGTTGTCGGTGTCCGTGAGGCCTTGCAGCAACGGATCGTTGGCGACGGTCCGGCTCTTGCCCGCGGTGTTCAGGGCGCACTGCTGTTGACGGTCCGGACTGTCTTCGGGCCGCTGCGGGCGGACGAGGCCCGGGAGCAGACCGCCGCCGACGTCGTACGCGGTGCGGATCCCGCCCGTCCAGATGAGCGGGAAGCCGTAGTTGCTGACCCCGCCCGGGTAGACGATCCCGCGGTAGAGGTCGTCGATCAGTCCCGAGACGGTGACCGCCTGCAGGTGCTGCGGCTGCGTCGCCGCCACCATGAAGCCGGTGATGCCGCCGTACGAATGGCCCAGAATGCCGACGGCGCCGTTCGACCACGGCTGGTTCGGGATCCAGTTGTCGATGATCTCCTTGCCATCGAGCGCCGAGCGCCACGAGAAGAGGTCGAACTCGCCGCTCGAGCAGCCGGTGCCGCGGACCGACGCGTGCACGGTCACGTAGTCACCGTTGAGGTAGTCGGTCAGCTGGCGGCTGTCGTCAACCGGAACCGGGGTACCCGGCGGGACGCCGACATCTTTGGCGAGCGTCCCGCCGTTGGCGGAACCGCCGTCGTACCCCGACATCTCGAAGACCGTTGGGTAGCGCAACCCGGGGACGTAATTCGTGGGCATGCGGACGTTCACCGCGATCGACACGCCGTCGCTCATCGTGACGTAGCCGGTCGGCGCCGCCGCCGCCACGTCGGGCTGA
>DATFPZ010000304.1:0-2096 GCA_035264545.1 Acidimicrobiia bacterium | reverse complement strand
CGCTCGTCGGCGGGGATGTTGCCCATCGTGTCCTCGATCACCTTCCGCGAGTACGGCCAATCGTTGCCGTGGTGCGGGTAGTCGCTCGACCACATGATCGTGTCGACGCCGACGCGCTCGCGCAGCTCGATGCCGGACCGGTCGGTGATGAACGTCGCGCTGTTGTTGCGCCGCCAGTAGAACGACGGCGGCTCACCGATCGGGAGCTCGCCCCAGGAGCGGTTGCGCCAGAACTTGTCGTCGAGCATCTCGATGAAATGCGGCAGCCACCCGACGCCGATCTCGATCCACGACACGTGCAGCTCGGGGAACCGGTCGAACACGCCGGTGAAGATCATCTGCGAGATGTTCCCGGCCGACATCGAGAACACGTGACTGAGGCTTCCGACCGCTTTCGCCTTTGCCGCCTCGCCCTTGCCGCCGTAGATCTTGTTGCCGGCCTTCGCCGCCGCCTGGCGCTGTCGCATGCGCTGGTCGCGGCTGATGATGTTGATGTGGACGGTGACCGGCATGCCCTCGTCGACGGCAGCGGCCCAGAACGGATCGTCGGCGGTCGAGACGCTCTCGCCGCCTGACGGCCAGTTCGAGATGACGACGCCGTTGGCACCGCGCGCCTTCGCCTTGCGCAGCCCGTCGATGGCCGAGTCGATGCCGAGCGACGGGATCTGCGCCATGCCGATGAGGCGCGTCGGGTCGGGCGCGCAGAACTCCTCGAACAAGAAGTTGTTGTACGCCTCGACGCCGGCGAGCACGAAGTCGGGGTCCTCGTCGCCGAGGAAGTGGCTCATCGTGCGCTGCGGAGGGAAGAGCACTTCGGCGTCGACGCCGTCGATGTCCATGTCCTCGATGCGTGCCGCGCCGTTGTAGCAACCGCGGCGCGCTTCGTCGTAGGTGACTCCCATCCACCGGAACTGGTCGAACGGCATCCCCGGCGTCGAGACGAGCCCGATCGGATCGGGGTCGCCGCCGACCGCCGTGAGCCATGCGTCGCCGCCCTCGGCGTCCTTGACGAGCTTCGGCGCGTTCTCCTGGTACTTCTCGGGGAGCCAGTTCTGCCAGATGTCGGGCGGCTCGAGGATGTGGCAGTCGGCGTCGACGATGCGGTACTTGGTCATGCCGGGGTTCCTCCCGTGCGGGGCTCGGCTCGGGACGATCGCGTCACAGTAGTCTGACACGAACGTCAGGTGGACGGCCGAGCCGACCCTGCGAGGTGATGTGCGAGGGAGACGATGACCGAACCGCTGCTGTCCGGTGTGCGAGTCGTCGATTTGGCGGGTGAGCCGGCTGCGATGGCGGGACGCATCCTCGCCGACCTCGGCGCCGAGGTGATCCTGGTCGAGCCGCGCAAAGGCCATCCGCTGCGCGCGCTCCCCCGCCGCTTCCTCGCGTGGGGCGCGGGCAAGGCGAGTGTCACCGTCGACGCGCCCGACGATCCGCGCCTCGACGACGTGCTCGCAACTGCCGACGCCGTGATCGAGACGCCCGGGTTCCCGGGCGCGTTCGACCTCGATCCGGCGCGCGCGCCGCACGCGGTGCGGGCGAGCGTCACGCCGTTCGGCCGCAGCGGCCCGCGCGCCGGCTGGCGGGCATCGGACCTCGGAGTGATGGCCGCAAGCGGAAACATGTATGCCACCGGCGATCCCGACCGGCCGCCGGTGCGGTGCAGCGAGCCGTCCGGCTACGCGCACGTGGGCGCCGAGACCGCGTTCGCCGTTCTCACGGCACTGGCATCCGGCTTCCCCCACCGCATCGACATCTCGATGCAAGAGGTCGTCTTCGTCGCCAACATGGTTGGGCTCGCCTCGTACCCGAAAACGGGTCATCGGGGGGCGCGGGGCGGCGCCAACATCGGGCGCACCCGCGAGATCTGGCCGTTCATGGACGGCTGGGTCTCGTTCGGGCTGCGCGGCGGCAAGGCGCGCGTCCCGAGCCTGGCCACGCTCACTCGCCTCATGGCCGAGGAGGACGGTATCGACGCCCGCGCGCTCACGGAGCGGGACTGGACCGAGTTCTCGCACACGACCGCATCCGACGACGAGTTGAAGACCATCGAGGAGCCGGTCGCCGAGTACTTCGCCCGCCACACGATGCAGGAG
>DATFPZ010000303.1:0-2706 GCA_035264545.1 Acidimicrobiia bacterium | reverse complement strand
TGGCTGGCCGACAACCTCCGGCTTCGGCCCGGCCGCGTCGTGCTCGACCTCGCAGCGGGAACAGGCAAGTTCACGCGGCTGCTCATGTCGTTCGGCGCGACCGTGCTCGCGGCGGAACCGGTCGAGGGGATGCGCCGAGGGTTCGTCGCCGCCGTGCCTGGCGTCCCGATGGTCGCCGCCGTGGCCGAGGCGCTCCCGATCGCGCCCCGATCGTTGCATGCGATCACGGTCGCCCAGGCGTTCCACTGGTTCGATGCCGACCAAGCCTTCGACGAGTTCGCCCGCGTGCTTCGCCCGCGCGGGCGGGTCGGGCTGATCTGGAACGCGCGGGACCGCTCTTCCGAGTGGGTCAACGAGGTGTGGTCGATCATGGACCGGGTCGAGAAACGCGCTCCCTGGCGCGACCACGAGCGGGGTGATGACTCGGCGCCTCGGCCGCGGGCCGGGTTCGGGCCGCTCCACGCCGAGACGTTCCGGCACGAGCAGTCGATCACGCCCGAGGGCGTCGTCGAGCGCGTCGCGTCGGTCAGCCACGTCGCCGTGCTGCCGCCGGCGGAGCGGCAACGGGTCCTCGACGAGGTGCGCGGTGTGCTCACCCACCACCGCGACGCGCGGGGACGCTCGGCGCTGCGCCTTCCGTACCGCGTCGACGCGTACTGGTGCGAGCGCGCATGAGTCGACGGTCGTTGCGGACGAGCATCGCGATCACCGGCGGGCGTGTCGCCGGGTGGCTCTCGCGCGTCACCGGGCGCGGCCGGGGGGCCACGATCAGCGGACGCGTGATCAACGCCATCGCGCCGAACGCGCTCGCGCAACTGGCGGCCGGGCAGCGGGTGGCGCTCGTGTCGGCGACGAACGGCAAGACGACCACGACCCGGTTGCTCGCCGCGGCCGTCGCCCGCACCGGGGAGCGCGTGGTGAGCAACGCCACCGGCGCCAACTTGACGTCGGGCATCGCGCCCATCCTGGCGAAGGCCCGGGCGCCCGGCTTGGCCGTGCTCGAGGTCGACGAGCGAGTCCTGCCCCGAGTCGTCGACCCGCTCGGCGCAGAGCTGCTCGTGCTCGGCAACCTCAGCCGGGACCAGCTCGACCGGTACGGCGAGGTGCACGCCGTCGGCGACCTGTGGCGGCACGCGGCCGAGACGCACCCCGACCTGCGGGTCGTCGCCAACGCGTCCGACCCGCACGTGGTGTGGGCGGCGACGCCGGCCAAGACCACGTGGATCGACCTCGGGCTGGGCTGGCGGAACGACGCCGCCACGTGCCCGAACTGCGCCGCCCTGCTCAGCTGGAGCACGGACCGGTTCGATTGCCCGTCGTGCGGGTTCGGCCAGCCGGCGACCCCGAACCGGCTCGACGGGGACACGCTCGTGCTCGACGGGACGCGCGTGCCGCTCCGGCTCGCGCTGCCGGGCCGCTGGAACCTCGCCAACGCCGCGCTCGCGGTCACGGCGGCCGCGACGCACTTCGGCGTCGATCCCCACGACGCCGCCGACGCGGCGACCACCATCACCACGGTCGCGGGCCGCTACATGACGGTCGCGCTCCCCGACGGGCGGCGCGCCCGTGTGCTGCTCGCCAAGAACCCGGCGGGATGGTCGGAAGTGCTGCACCACCTGTCGGTCCCGCCGCCGGCGCGGCGCAACTGCTCGGTCGTGATCGCCGTGAACGCGCGCGTCGCCGACGGCAAGGACCCGTCCTGGTTGTGGGACGTTCCCTACGAGCTGCTACGCGGACAGCCGGTCGCCGCCGCCGGCGAGCGCGCCTACGACGTTGCGGTGCGACTGCGCTACGCCGAGGTCGACCACCTCGTCGAACCCGACCCGCTCGCGGCCGCGGCCAGCCTGCCTGGCGACGACGTGAACATCGTGGCGTCGTACACGCAGTTCTCTGCGATCTACCGGAGGTTCGGATGAGAGCGTCGTCCGAGTCGGCGGTGCGCGTCGGTCTCGTGTATCCCGAGCTGCTGGGCACGTACGGTGACCGCGGCAACGCGGTGGTGCTCGTGCAGCGGTTGCGCTGGCGGGGGCACGCCGCCGAGCTGGTCGAGGTCACCGCGGGCGCGCCGATCCCGGACTCCCTCGACGTCTACCTGTTCGGAGGCGGGGAGGACGACCCGCAGGTGATGGCGTCGGCCGGAATGCGGAGCTCGCGCGCCGCGATCGACCGCGGCCGCGCCGGCGGCGCGGCCGTGCTCGCGGTGTGTGCCGGGTTCCAGCTCATCGGCCACAGCTACGAGGCCGCCGACGGCACGATGATCGACGGCCTCGGGCTCGTCGATGCCGTCACCCGCGCCGGCCCCAACCGGCTCATCGGCGAGCTCGTCGTCGAGCCCGACCTCCCCCTGCCCGTCCTCACCGGGTTCGAGAACCACGGCGGGCGCACCACCCTCGGGCCGTCCGAGCGGCCGCTCGGACGGGTGCTCGCCCGGAACGGCCGCGGTGGTGACACCGAGGGTCTCGTCGGCGAGCGCCTGATCGGCACGTACATGCACGGCCCGGTGCTTCCGCGCAACCCCGTCCTCGCCGATCACATCCTTTCGTGGGTGGTCGGCGACCTGTCGCCGCTCGACTCGACCACCGAGGAGCAGCTACGCGCCGCGCAACTCCACGCCGGCTCGGCGCGAGGAGTGCGCAAGTGGTGGCAGGAGCGGGTGCTGGCGCGGGGCTAGCCGGCGTCAGTCCGCGATCTCGCGGATCTTCTCGA
>DATFPZ010000302.1:0-5393 GCA_035264545.1 Acidimicrobiia bacterium | reverse complement strand
GGGCTCGACGACTGGGAGTGGGGTGTCACGCTGCTCGCCGACGACCCGGCGGCGCTCAAGGAGATCGTCTACGAGATGCGCTTCGACGAGGTCTCGGCGCGCTACGCCGAGTTCGGGCCGTTCGTCACCGGCCTGATGCTCGAGCCAGCCGAGGCGTTGGAACGAGTCGGGATGCCCGGCCGGTGAGCAGCCTCCGACTGTTCGTCTCGTTCCCCGAGGAGCTCGTGGACCGGCCGCTCATCTACGAGGTCATCAAGGAGTTCGACGTCGTTCCGAACATCCGGCGCGCCAACGTGGAGGGGCACTCCGGGTGGTTGATCCTCGAGGTGAACGGAGAGCAGTCCCAGCTCGACGGGGCCATCGGGTACTTCGAGGGGCTCGGTTGCACCGTGAACCGGATGGAGGGCGACGTCCTCGAGAGCTGAGGCGCCCGCGGCGGCGGCGTTGCCGACCGCCGACGCAGAGCCGGAGCTTGCGACGGCGCCAAGGAGAGAAGGCGGCTGCTGATGCGCATCCTCGTCACCGCCGTGTTCGAGCAGGTCGTCTACCACTGCGCGTGCATCGACGACCGAGACCCCGCCCATCCGCGCCTCGAGGTGGATGCGATCCTGCGCGACGGCGATGCCGACGGGCCGCTGCTGCTGCCGGTCGCCGACTACAAGCGGATGGCCGGGTTCGACACCGCCGACGCGCGGCTGCCCGCGTTTCGTGCGGGAGGGCGCACCGAGAAGCGCGACGGCGTCGAGTATCTCGTCTTCCCGGTCTGGGAGCGCGTCGGTTGACCGACGCGGCGCCCGAGGACGAGGCGCGCGCCCTCGCCCGGCTGGACGAAACCGGTGCCGCCATCGTGGCCGGGGTCGAGCGGCAGGTTCCCGGATGGGTGCAGAGGCAGGTCGCACGACTGCTCGACGCGTGGGGCCGCGCCCCCGACGAAGCACGGGTTCGCGCCGAGACGCAGTCCGCCGAAGCGGGGAGCGCCGCCGCGCGCCGCGTCGTCGACGAGCTGCGCGCGCTCTTCGCCGTCGACCCGACGCACCAGCAGGCGACGCCACTCGAGATCGTGCGCACCGCATATCGCGAGCCCACTGCGGTGCTGGCGGCGGCGGGCGTGCCCCCGGTCGTGCGTGACGAGTTCGACGAACGTGCCTGGCCCGACGACGTCTATGGGCTCGTCCCCCGCACGCTCGGGGATCTCGGCGATCCCGAGCTGGCACCGCTGCATCTCGCCTGGGGGATGGCCAAGGCGACCGTGATCCGCGCGCGTCGACGCGTCTGAGACGAGCCGGCCGCACCGGCGTGTTCGGCCATCGGAGGCTGCCGGCTCCACCGCGCCCGTCGTGGGACGGAAGCTTTCATCTAACCTCCCGCCGTCTGACGGCTCGCCGAGGCGGAGGTGACGGGTGGAGACGGTGTGGGATGCGGCGGCGGCGGCGCAGCGAGTGAGGATCAACCCGGGCGACACCGCCTGGGTGCTCGCCTCGGCGGCGCTCGTGATGTTCATGACTCCGGGGCTGGCGCTGTTCTACGGCGGGATGGTGCGGGCCAAGAACGTGCTCGGCATGCTCATGCAGAACTTCTTCTGCCTGGGCCTGATCAGCGTCATCTGGGCCGCGCTCACGTATTCGCTCGCGTTCAGCGGGGACAACAAGTGGATCGGCAACCTCGACCTCGCGTGGCTCCGCGACGCGGCGACGACGTCGCCGACGGGGTTCGAGCTGTCGATCCCGCCGCTCACGTTCATGGCCTTCCAGCTGATGTTCGCGATCATCACGCCGGCGCTGATCACGGGGGCGATGGCCGACCGCATGAGGTTCTCGGCGTGGGTGTGGTTCATCGGGCTGTGGGCGGTACTCGTGTACGCCCCGATCGCGCACTGGGTGTTCTCGCCCTCCGGCTGGCTGTTCAAGCGGGGCGCGCTCGACTTCGCCGGCGGGACGGTCGTGCACATCAACGCCGGGATCGCAGCGCTTGCAGCGGTGTTCATTCTGGGGAAGCGCAGAGGCTGGCCCAACCATCCGATGCCACCGCACGCATTGCCGTTCACGCTCATCGGCGCCGGCATCCTGTGGTTCGGCTGGTTCGGGTTCAACGCCGGGTCGGCACTCAAGGGTGACGGCATCGCTGCCCAGGCCCTCGTGAACACGCACATGGCCGCGGCGGCGGCGATGCTGGGCTGGCTCGTCGTCGAGCGCCTGCGTACCGGCCATGCGACCACGCTCGGCGCCGCTTCGGGCCTGGTGGCCGGGTTGGTCGCGATCACACCGTGCGCGGGCTTCGTCGGCGGCATGGCGCCGATCTACATCGGACTCATCGCCGGCGCCGTGTGCGCGCTCGCGGTGAGCCTGAAGTTCAAGTTCGGCTACGACGACTCGCTCGACGTCGTGGGCGTCCACCTCGTCGGCGGCTTGGCCGGGTCGCTCCTGCTCGGCTTCTTCGCTGACGCGACGATCAACCCCGCCGGCGCCGACGGCGTGTTCCTCGGCGGTGGGTTCGGCCTGTTCGGCGAGCAGGTGCTCGCGGTGCTTGCCACGCTCGTGTGGTCGTTCGCCGTGACGTTCGGCATCGTGTTCGTGCTCAGCAAGGTCCTCCCCGGAGGCATCCGGGTATCGGACGAGGACGAGGAGACCGGGCTCGACCTCACCCAGCACTCGGAGACCGGGTACGCGCTCGAGCGCGTGTGAGCGCCCGCGACACAAGGAAGGATCGAGGACTCATGAAGCTCATCGTGGGCATCATCAAGCCGTTCAAGGTCGACGACGTGAAGGACGCGGTCAAGGATCTCGGCGTACAGGGCCTCACCGTCTCCGACGTCCAGGGCTTCGGCCGGCAGCGCGGACACACCGAGGTGTACCGGGGCGCCGAGTACACGATCGACTTCGTGCCCAAGGTCCGGGTCGAGATCCTGGTCGATGACGGCGATGCCGACCGGGTGGTCCAGAAGCTCGTCGAAACGGCTCGCACCGGCAAGATCGGTGACGGCAAGGTATGGGTCGTGCCCGTCGAGAACATCTGGCGGATCCGGACCGGGGAGACCGGGCCCGACGCCCTCTGACCCGGTCGCCGTCTCCGAGTTGCGGACGGCGCGTGATCGTCTCATCGGCGATCACGGCCGCCGCGGAGCGGCGTTCGGGCGCGCGCTCGCGGAGCTGCTCGACGGCGCACTGACACGATCACTCGCCTCCGCTGCCGAAGCCGTCGAAGGACGGCTGTCGCTGGCGGCGATCGGCTCGTACGGCCGGGCCGAGCTGAGCCCGGGCTCGGATGTCGACGTGGCGCTGCTGCACGACGGCCACACGAACGTGGCCGAGGTCGCCGACCGGCTCTGGTATCCGCTCTGGGACGCCGGGTTCGTGCTCGGCCATGCGATCAACACTGTGAAGGAGGAGGTCGCGCTGGCCGAGCGCGATCTGCATGCGCTCACCGCGTGGCTGGACGCACGCCACGTCGCCGGCGATCCCGAGCTGTTCACGGACTGCGTCGCACGGATCCGTCGGCTTGCACAGCGGCGGCGGGCCCGGTTGGTCGACGACCTGCGCTCGGCTGCCGAGGCCCGGCGCGAGAAGTTCGGCCTCGTCGCCGAGATGCTCGAGCCCAACCTCAAGGACGGCAGCGGCGGGCTACGTGACGCCCAATCGCTGTCGTGGGCGGGATGGACACTGGGCGAGCCCGGCGGGTGGGCGGCACTCGTCGACCAGGGATACCTCCGCGGCGGCGATCCCAGCCGCCTGGCCGCGGCGATCGCCCGCCTGCTCGACCTCCGCGTCGCGCTGCACCGGGTCACGGGCAGCCGGTCCGACGTGCTGACGCTCCAGGAGCAGGACGCGGTCGCCGCCGAGACCGGCGCCGAAGACGCCGACACACTGGTGCGCGAACTGGCGGGCGCGGCGCGCGTCATCGCATGGCTCGTGACGGACGTCTTCGCCCGGCTCGAGGCCACCGAGCGCGGGCCGGGTGGGCGCGTGTCACGGCGCGACCGCGACCTCGGCGGAGGCGTCGTCGTGCGCGACGAGCTGGTCGCGTTCTCCGCCGATGCGAGCATCGACGCAACGCTCTTGCTGCGAGCGGCCGCGGCCGCAGCCGAACTGGGCGCCTCGTTCGACCGCGCGTCGCTCGAGCGATCGAAGGAGATCGACGTCGTCGAGTGGGACGCCGAGGCCCGTGATGCCTTCGTGTCCCTGCTGAGTGCCGGGCGCGGCGCAGTGCCGGTGTTCGAGGCGCTGGACCAGGCCGGCGTGCTGACGCTCCTGCTGCCCGAGTGGGATCGGATTCGCTCGCTCCCGCAGCGCAACGCCTATCACCGCTTCACCGTCGACCGGCACCTGCTCGAAGCGGTCGCGGAGTGCGCGGCGCTGCTCGACGACGACGGCTTCGACGGCGAGGTGGCGCGCCGCGCCCGCGCCGACCTGCTGCTGCTCGCCGCCCTCCTCCACGATCTCGGCAAGGGCATGGAGGGCGACCACTCGGTGGTCGGCGCCGAGGCCGCCGTGGAGCTTGCTCGTCGCATCGGCGTCGACGAGCGCGGCGTGGCCACGCTCGACTGGCTCGTACGACACCACCTGGCCCTCGCCGAGACGGCCACCCGGCGCGACCTGTCGGAAGAGGCGACGATCACCCGCTTCGGGCGCCTCGTCGGCACCTCCGACCGGCTCGATCTGCTCTACGCGCTGACCGTCGGTGACTCGCGTGCCACCGGGCCCGCCGCCTGGGGGCCCACGAAGGCCGCGCTCGTCCGCGAGCTGTTCGTGAAGACCGACAGCCTCTTCGAGCTGGGCGTGGTCGGTCCAGGACTGGATGCGCACCGTCGCGAGACCCTGGAACGCCACCGCACGCTGCTTGCCCGACGGGAGCTGGCGATCGACTGGACCGACCGCGCCGACGGCCTGCTCGAATGCGCGGTTGCCGCACCCGACCGCACGGGGTTGCTCGCACGGGTGGCCGGCGTGCTGGCGCTGTTCGGCTTCGACATCCGTGACGCGGCCGGCTACATCGCCGACGGCATGGCGCTCGAGGTGTTCGACGGCGCCGACCGTTTCGGGCGGCTCAGCGACCAGGAAGGTCGCGACGCGGTGGTGATCGCGTTGCGCGGTGCGTTGACGGGCGAGCTCCCGCTCCACGAGCAGCTGCGCGCCCGCATCCGTCGCTACCGGATCCCCGACCCCGGTGACGTGTCCGTTGTCGTCGACCAGGATGCGTCCCCCTCGGCGACGGTCGTCGAGGTGCATGCCCCCGATCACGTCGGCCTGCTCGCGCAAGTAGCGTCGACGTTCGCCGACCTCGACGTGGACGTTCGCACCGCGAAGGTCTCGACGTTGGGGGAGCGCGTCGTCGACGTCTTCTACGTGCATAACGCCGCCGGCGACAAGATCACCAAGCAACTCACGCTCGATCAACTC
>DATFPZ010000301.1:0-4783 GCA_035264545.1 Acidimicrobiia bacterium | reverse complement strand
TCATCTCGCCACCCTTGGGCGCGCGCTGGAACATCTGGAACGCGAACGGCGCCACGACCAGCCCGATGCCCAGGACCACGAGCACGGGCAAGACGGCCCGGGCCCGCGGCGGCCGGAGGAGCGCGAGCAGGGAGAAGCCGGCGATGAGCACGCCGGGGACGACGAAGAACCAGGGGAACAGCGTGAACGAGGGGAGTGCGGCCACGGCGTCGTAGTTCTCGCGGTTGCTGTGCACGCGGCGTAACAGGTCGGTCATGTCGGTGTCGATCGCCGGCCACTGGCCGGTGAAGGTCGTGAAGGTGGCGAAGCGGGTGTCGAACTGCTGGCGGTCCAGACCGGCCTGCTCGGCGAGGTAGGGCTGGAGCCGGGTGTCCGTCTCCTGGACGGCGGCGTCGATCTCGGGCATGTAGCCCTCGAATCGATCGAGGCGGCGCTCGGTCATGAACGGCTTGAACTCGTCGAGCATCACCGCGCCCTTGGGCGCCCGCGAGAACATCTGGAACGCGACCGGCGCCAGAGCCAGGCCGGCCCCCAGCACGATCAGGACGATCAGCGCGTTTCGTCTCACCCGCTAAATATGACCACCGGGGTCGGGTATTGTCAACGGCGTTGGTCCTGCTTGCGACGCTATGAGCGGCCTCGTACGGTTTGCCGGGTTTCGAGTCCAAAGGGGGAACGTCGATGAGGCGGTCATCGCTGCGTTGGCTGGCCGCCGGCGCGGTCTGCGTCATCGGTGCCGCGGTCCTTGCCTCCCCGGCGGCGGTCGCCCACGAGGGCCACGGGCCCGGACACGGCGTCGGCGGGAAGGTGCGAGCGGCGGCGGCCACCAAGGAGGCCAAGGACGGCGTCGACCCCGGGCCGACGCCCCGCGCGACGTGCGGACCGGGCTCACACCCCGAGACCGGGATGCAAGGACGGGTCAGCGCCGAGGACGCGGCGAGCGGGCGGGCGGCGGAGGGATACACCTGCAACGCCGTGCTGGTCAGTCACTTCGGCGAGTCCGGCGGCTACAAAGTCGAGCGCTACGTCGACGCGACCGGTCGCGAATGCGCGTACTTCGACTCGACGCTGCTGTTCCCGCTCAACGCCGCGACGCCCGCCCAGTTCCCGACGGGCACGATCGTCCTCGACATGTCGAACCCGGGCGCACCCGTCCGGACAGCCACGTTGGTGACGCCCGCCATGCAGACGCCACACGAGTCGATGGTGCTCAACTCGAAGCGGGGCCTGCTGGCCGCCGTGATGGGGAACCCGGTCGCATACCCCGGCATCGTCGATGTCTACGACGTCACGGGCGACTGCCGGAACCCGGTACTGCGGTCGACATCACCCGTCGGGATCCTCGGCCACGAGAGCGGGTTCGCGCCCGACGGCCGAACGTTCTACGCCGCCTCGATCGGCACCGGCCACTTGGTGGGCGTCGACGTCTCGAACCCGTCGCTCCCGAGGACGCTCTGGATCGGCAACTACAACTCGCACGGGCTGTCAATCAGCAACGACGGCAACCGCGCGTACGTCGCCGCCCGGCAAGGCCTGATCATCCTCGACGTCAGCGAGGTCAACCGGCGCGTCCCGAACCCGCAGGTGCGAGTCGTGAGCAAGCTGGCCTGGGACAACATCACGATCCCGCAGAACGCGATCCCGGTGACGATCCAAGGTCACCCGTACCTCGTCGAGATCGACGAGTTCGCCACCGACTCGAACGGCGACATCACCGCCAACGGACCCGTGGTCGGCGCGGCGCGGATCATCGACATCGCAGACGAGACGAAGCCTGAAGTCGTCTCCAACATCAGGCTCGACGTCCACCAGCCCGAGAATCGGGCTGCACTGGCAGGCGATCCGGGTGCCGGCAACTTCGTCGGGGGGTACGCCGGCCATTACTGCAACGTGCCGCAGCGGGAGGAGCCCGGCATCGTCGCCTGCAGCTTCATCCTCTCCGGCCTGCGCGTGATCGACATCCGCGACCCGGCCCGGCCCAGGGAGGTCGCGTACTACAACACGCCCAAGGAGCCGACGCTCCCGGGCGACCCGCCCAGTAGCTACGCGATGTCCAGCCCGTCCTTCGTCCCGGAGCGGGGGGAGATCTGGTACTCCGACGGCAACTCCGGGCTCTACGCCGTCCGGATCACGAACGGGATCTGGCCCTCGCCGCGCTGACGCTCCGATCACGACCTCATCGCTCATTCTTCAGGACCCGGAGGCGCTGTCGATATTCGTCCTCCGTGATCTCTCCGCGGGCGTAGCGCTCGCCGAGCACGGCCTCGCCCGACGCGCGCGGGCCGCCCCACCAGCCTCGGCGCCGCCGGAAAAAGAGCACGACGACGCCCCAGAAGAGCACGATCCAAAGGAGCCCGAAGCCGGGCCACCATGCCGCATGCGCCAACATGTCGTTGACCTCCCTTTCGTCGACTTCTCGCGATCGTGCCAAGGGGGAAGCAGGATTGCGTCGGGCGAGGAGAGGTTTCGCGGGTACGTCGGTCGGCGCAGCAGTCCACGTTCGACTACGAACGGTGTCGTACCGCATCGATGCGGTGTACTAGACGATGATCTCGAATCCAGCAGCGGAGGGGACGGGCATGGCGATCGACACGGCGGCCTCGGAATCGACGATGCGGCCTGCGCATCCGCTCGAGTCCCTCACCGCGGGCGAGATCGAGACGGCAGCAGAGGTGGTGCGCGCCGACGGCCGGCTGACCGACGCGGCGCGCTTCGCGTACTTCGGCCTCGAAGAGCCGGCGAAGGACGTGGTCGCGGGCTTCGCCGCCGGCGACCCGGTCGAACGGCGCGTGCGCGTCGTGATCGTCCCCGGGCCCGCCGCAGACGTGGTCGAGGTGATCGTCGACGTCGGCAATCGCGCCGTGCATTCGTGGCGCGAGGTGCCGGGCATGAGACCGGCAATGCTCTTCGAGGAGTCCTTCATCGCGATCGCGGCGCTGAACGAGAGCCTCGAATGGCAGGCCGCGCTCGCCCGCCGTGGCATCACCGACCAGAGCAAGGTCCAGATCGATCCGTGGCCGCCCGGGAGCTTCGGGCTCGCCATCGAGGACGGCCGTCGCATCAGCCGTTGCCTCGCCTACTACCGGGAGACCGACACCGACAACGGCTACGCCCGGCCGATCGAGGGTCTCGTCGGCTTCGTCGACATCGGACGGGGCGAGGTCCTCGAGGTCGCCGACCACGGCGTCGTCTCCCTGCCGCCCGAGCGCGGCGGCTACCTGCGCGACGACGTCGGGCCGGTGCGCGACGACCTCAAGCCGATCGAGATCTCGCAGCCCGAGGGGCCGAGCTTCACCGTCGACGGGAACCTCGTGCGCTGGCAGCGCTGGTCGCTGCGCGTCTCGATGGATCCCTACGAGGGACTCGTGCTCCACACGATCGGCTACGAGGACGACGGCCGCGTCCGCCCGATCCTGCACCGCGCGTCAGTCAGCGAGATGGTCGTCCCCTACGGGCACACCGGGCCCATGCACAACTGGAAGAACGCGTTCGACGCCGGTGAATGGGGCCTCGGCCGCATGGCCAACTCGCTGAAGCTCGGCTGCGACTGTCTCGGTGTCATCCACTACCTCGACGTCACGTTCGGCAACGAGCGCGGCGAGCCGTACACGATCGAGAACGCGATCTGCATCCACGAAGAGGACTACGGCGTCCTCTGGAAGCACGTCGACCTCCACGGCGGCACCACCGAGGTGCGCCGCCAGCGCCGGCTGGTGATCAGCTCGATCGCGACCGTCGGCAACTACGAGTACGGCTTCTACTGGTACTTCTACCTCGACGGGAGCATGCAGCTCGAGGTCAAGCTGACCGGCGTCATGTCGACGATGGCCGTTGCGGACGCCGACGGCGTCGGCAACGCGGAGATCGTCGCCCCGCAACTCGCGGCGCCGTATCACCAGCACCTGTTCAACGTCCGCCTCGATTTCGACGTCGACGGCACGGCGAACACGGTGTACGAGGTCGACTCGGTGCCCGAGCCGGCCGGCCCCGACAACCCGCTGGCCAACGCGTTCACCACCGAGGCGACGCCGTTCGCGACCGAGAAGCAAGCGCAACGGGTCGTCGATCCGGCGAGGAGCCGGGTTTGGAAGATCGTGAACCCCGAAGCGCACAACCGTCTCGGCGAGCCCGTCGGCTACAAGCTCGTCCCCGCGTCGACGCCGACGCTGCTGGCGAGCCCCGAGTCGAGCGTCGGTCGGCGGGCGGCGTTCGCAACCCGGAACCTTTGGGTCACGCCGTATCGCGCCGACGAACGGCGCGCCGCGGGTGACTACCCGAACCAGCACGGCGGAGGAGACGGGCTGCCCCGGTGGACGGCCGCCGATCGGCCCGTCGCCGACACCGACGTGGTGGTGTGGCACACCTTCGGCGTGACTCACATCCCGCGCCCCGAGGACTGGCCTGTCATGCCGGTCGAGTCGACGGGGTTCCTGCTCGCGCCGGTCGGCTTCTTCGACCGCAACCCCGCCCTCGACGTCCCCCCGTCGCCCGACCACTGCGACGGCGAGACGTGACGGCGGTCCATCGCCTCCGCCGCCCAAGCGATGAGCGCGGCGACGTTGACCACGGTCCCGAGGAGAACGCGCTGCCCGCTCGAGACCGCGACCGAACCCTGTCCCCGGGGGGACAGGGTTCGGGGGCGGCCGCGGCGCTCGGGCATCTCGCCTACTCGCTGGCGACGGCCTGCAGCACCGGGAGCTTCGAAGCGCGACGCGCGGGGCGGAGCCCGGCGAGCACACCTGCGATGGCGCCCACCACCAGCAGGACGGCCAGCTGTCCGATC
>DATFPZ010000300.1:0-2666 GCA_035264545.1 Acidimicrobiia bacterium | reverse complement strand
ATCCCCGGCGACGTCGAGACCAGGATCCTCCTCGGTGACGACCCGAAGGAGATCGCCGAGGAGGAGGACGAGGAGGAAGCCGAGGGTCCATCAGGCCCACGCGCCGAGGTCCTCGACCTCGACCCCGAGCGCCGCTCCTCTGCCTCCTAGCTGCTATTCCGCGTTCGCCAGCGCGAAGAACAGCCGCGCTTCGCAGGCCACTTTCCCGCCGACCGTCGCCCGGCCTCTGCCCCAGCCGCCGCGCGCGCTGAGCTGCTCGAGCTCCACCTCCGTCACCATCTCGTCGCCGGGTCGGACGAGACGGCGGAATCGCACCTTCTCCACCCCGCCGAACAGCGGCAGCTTGCCGGCGTAACGGTCGTCAGCCAGCACGGCGATGGCGCCTGTCTGCGCCAGCGCCTCGAGCTGCAGCACTCCGGGAAAGACAGGGTTCCCGGGGAAATGACCGGCGAGGAAGGCCTCTTCACCCGTCACGCGGTAGCGGCCCTGCACCGAGACTCCCGGTTCGAGTGCGTCCACGGCGTCGACGAACCGGAACGGCGGGCGGTGCGGCAGCAGAGCGACGAGCGCGTCGGAATCGATCCCCACCGGCTTCGTTTCCTCAGGTCGCCGCCGCCAGCGACGAGACGTTACATGCCGTTCTCCTGAGCGCAACCTGAGCGTGTAACCCTGCCCGAGCGTCACTGGTCGGAGCAAGAACCACACGTTCGGGCGGAAGCGAGCTCGTGCACATCGCCGTCATTTTCCCCGGTCAGGGGACCCAAACCACAGGAATGGGCGCGCCGTGGCGCGACCAGCCGGCCTGGGGCGTCGTCGACCGGGCCGAGGCGGCCTTGGGCGAGCCCCTCTCCGCGCTCATCCTCGACGCCCCCGCCGAGCAGCTCGCTCGAACCCGAGACGCACAGCTCGCCGTCCTTCTCACCTCGCTGGTGGCGTGGGAAGCCGTGCGTGAACGCGTCGAGGACCCGATCGCGTTCGCGGGACACTCGCTCGGGCAGGTCACGGCGCTCATCGCGTCCGGAGCACTGCCGCTCGAGGAGGGCGTGCAATTCGCCGCTCGGCGGGCGGAGCTCACGCAGTCGGCCGCCGACGCCCGTCCCGGTCGCATGGCTGCGCTTCTCGGGGCCTCGCTCGAACAGGCCGAAGAGGCATGCCGGGCGGCGCCCGACGGGTGCTGGCTGGCCAATGACAACGCCCCCGGCCAGGTCGTCATCGCCGGCACTCCCGAGGGCCTCGAGGCCGGCTCCGCCCGGGCCAAGCAGCTCGGCGTCAAGCGGGCCACGCCTCTGAACGTCGGAGGCGCCTTCCACACGCCGCTGATGCGTGACGCCGCCGACGCACTCGCGGCCGAGCTGCCGGCTGTCCCTCTGTCGCCTCCGGACGCACCGGTGGTCTCGAACGGCGACGCCCGGCCCTATCAGGACGCCGACGGTTGGCGCTCACGCCTCGCCGTCCACGTCACGGATCCGGTCCGGTGGCGCACCTCGATGGAGACCATCGCCGGAATGGGCGTGACCCGGTGCCTCGAAGTCGGCAACGGCTCGATGCTCGCCACGCTGGCGAAGCGGATCGTGCCCGATCTGCCCGTCCAGGGCGTGGTCACCCCCGAAGATCTGCCCGCACTCACGGAGGTTCGATGACCATCGAGTTGGCACTGGTACACGGCGAGGGCCTGACAGTGCCCGAGCGGGTGATCGTGGCGCCTTCGGTCGGCGTGTTCCGGCCGTTGTTCGGCCACGACGTCGCATGTGGTCAGAACGTCGACGCGGGGCAGGCTGTCGGTGTGATCGAAGGGCCGGGAATCTCGACCCCCGTCCGCAGCCCGTTCCGCGGCATCCTTGCCGGTCTGCTCGCCAACGATGGCGAGCGTCTCCGTCAGGGCGAGCCCGTGGCCTGGCTGCGAGTCGCGTAGCAGTGCGGGCCTGCGTCGGCGGCTGGGGCACCGCCGTTCCCGAAAAGCTCGTCACCAACGCCGAGATGGAGCAACGCGTCGACACGACCGACGCGTGGATCGTCGAACGCACCGGCATTCGCGAACGGCACATCGCCGCCACGACCGACACGACCGCGTCGCTCGCCATCGACGCCGGCACCGCTGCCATCAAGAACGCCGGGATCCCGCCCGACGCCATCGACCTGCTCATCGTGGCCACCGCCAGCCCGGAGCAGCCGATCCCCCACACCGGCGCGTTCGTCGGTGAGGGCCTCGGGCTTCGCTGCGGCTCGTTCGACCTCGGCGCCGGCTGCGCGGGGTTCGTCTACATGCTCGTGGTCGGTTCCTCGCTGCTGGCGACCGGAAACCTCGACCACGTGTTGATCGTCGGCGCCGAGATCCTCAACCGCCTCATCGATCCTGACGACCGGGCAACGTCCATCCTCTTCGGCGACGGCGCGGCCGCTGCCGTCCTCAGCCGCTCCCCCGACGACGGGCCCGGCGTCCTCGCCTGGGACCTCGGGTGCGACGGTTCGGCGGCCGGGCTGCTCGAGATCCGCGCCGGTGGCAGCCGCATGCCGGCGACGCCGGAGACCATCGCCGCCGGCGAGCAGTACCTGAAGATGCAGGGCCAGGAGGTCTTCCGGCGAGCGGTGCGGGTGGTCGTCGACTCGGCGCGCACGACGCTCGACCGCGCCGGCGTGGCACCCTCCGACGTGGCCTGGTTCGTGCC
>DATFPZ010000299.1:0-2138 GCA_035264545.1 Acidimicrobiia bacterium | reverse complement strand
CGCCTTGTCGAGCAGTTGGTCACGCGGAACGATCGCGTTGAGCAGCCCCATCTCGTACGCACGCTGGGCCGGGATCAGGTCGGCGCACAGGAGGAACTCCATCGCGTACGGGAACGGGATCTGGCGCGGAAGTCGCACCGTGGTCCCGCCACCGGCGAACAAGCCGCGCTTGGGCTCCATCACCGCGAACTGCGCCTCCGGGCATGCCACGCGGATGTCGACGCCACCCAGCATCTCCATCCCGCCGGCGGTGCAGAAGCCGTTCACCGCCGCGATGATCGGCTTCCAGATCTTCGCTCCCCGCAGCACCGACTTCGTGCCGTCGTCGAGCCGGTAGCCGTCGACCTCGCTGAGCCCCTCGTTCTGAATCCGCTCGGCGACCTTGGTGATCTCCGGGACGTACTTCTTGAGGTCGGCGCCGGTGAAGAACGCGTCGCCGACACCGGTGATGACCGCCACCCACGCGTCGGCGTCGTCGTCGAAGCGCTCCCACGCCATCCGGAGCTGCTTGAAGTGCTCCATGTCGGCCGAGTTGCGGGCCTCGGGCCGGTCGATCGTGATACGGACGATGTGGTCGTCGTCCAGTTCGTAATGAATGGGCATGGCGCCCTTTCTGCCGGGCTCCCGAACCTGACACGATAGTCAGGGAACAGCGACGGAAGCCCGGAGGAGCACCGTGCGGGAGCACCGCTACTCGTTCGAGATACCGCATTCGGCGGCGCGCATCTGGGCGCTGTTCCAGGACTACGACCGCTGGAGCGACTACGCCCCCATGGTCAAACGCGTAGACGTCCTCTGGCCCGGCGACGAGCACCACAACGGCCGGCTCCGACGCGTGATCTACCAGATGCCGTTCGGGCGAGAAGGGTCCGCGCTCGAGCTGGTCACCGACGTCGAACCCGAGCGCGGCTACACGTACACGATGATCTCCCGGGACGCGGGCAACGACCAGACGGGCAAGGTCCGCCTCGAGCCGATCGATGCCAATCGCACGCGGTTCCATTTCGAGGAGCGGTACCACCTCACGAAGCCACCGTGGAAGTGGTTCGAGGGACCGATCTACCGGTTCATCAACAAGAAGAACGAGGAAAGCATGCGCCGTGCCGGCGAGTGGCTCTCCGCGCACCCCGAGTACCGTTCCGACCTGGTCAATCAGTAGTCGAAGGAGCCGCGTGGCCGACCGACCCAAGGCGCTCGTCACGGCGCCGTTCCGCGGTGAAGGATTCGACACTCTCGAGCGCCTCGCCGACGTCGTCTACGACCCGTGGATCGAGCAGCAACCGCTGCGCATCTACAACTCGGAGCAGCTCGCCGAGCGCATCGAAGCCGAAGGCGCGAACGTGGTCGTCGTCGAGAGCGACTCGGTCAAAGGACCCGTCCTCGAGCTCCCGCTCCTCGCAATCGGCTCCTGCCGCGGCGACCCCAACAACGTCGACGTGGCCGCCGCCACCGCTCGCGGCATCCCCGTGTTGCGGGCGCCGGGCCGCAACGCCGACGCCGTCGCCGAGCTCACGGTCGCGCTCCTCTTCGCCGTCAACCGCGGTGTCGTGCGCGCCGACCAGGACGTACGCGAAAGCGAGATCTACCGCGACGGCACCATCCCCTATCAACGATTCCGCGCCTGGCAGCTGGCGGGACGCACGGCCGGGCTCGTCGGCCTCGGTGCCGTTGGCCGCGCCACCCGATGGCGACTCGAAGGGCTGGGCATGCGCGTGATCGCGCACGACCCGTACGCCGACGACGCCACCCACACACTCGACGACCTGCTGGCCGAGGCCGACATCGTCTCGATGCACGCCATGGTCACGCCAGAGACGCAGGGCATGATCGGCGCCGAGCAGTTCGCCCGCATGAAGGACGACGCCATCTTCGTCAACACCGCCCGGGCCATGCTCCACGACACCGACGCGCTCGTCGGTGCGCTCGAATCCGGCCGGCTCGCCGGCGCGGGACTGGACCACTTCGAAGGCGAGCACCTCCCGACCGACCACCCCCTCGTCGGGATGCCGAACGTGGTGCTCACCCCGCACATCGGCGGCGCGACGTACGACACCGAGGCGAACCACTCCAAGCTCATTGCCGACGGCCTCGAGCAGCTCCTCGGCGGCGGGAAGCCCGACAACCTCGTGAACCCGGAG
>DATFPZ010000298.1:0-2645 GCA_035264545.1 Acidimicrobiia bacterium | reverse complement strand
TCCCAATACGCCACATCGGCGGCATCAGCCTTTTCGCGGGCGGTCGCGCTTCGCAGCAGCGACGAGACGGCGCGGTTTCCAACAGTTCGCTGAAGCTCGACGATGTCCGGCGCACCCAGATGCGCCGGTTCCGGGCGCAAGTTGCGGCCGCCCGACGACGTCGCTACTCGGGCAGGCTTGCCCGCCTCCGAGGGACGGCGGGAGGCTACCCGCCGCACGTGCGTCCCGTGTCGCAACGGCATTCGTCCATCCTCACCGACACCGCCGGGGCGGGCAACATCTTGTGGAAGAGAAAGGGCCCCGCCGGAGCGGGGCCCTCGCGCGCACGACTTGCTCTTGCGAACTACTTCTTCGGACCCTTTTCGCCGCCCTTGCCTGGCGTGTCAGCGGGCTTCCCCGGCTCGCCCTTGCCGGGGTTTTCGGCGGGCTTGCCGTGGTCTTTCTTCGACTTGCCCTTCTGCTTGTTCTCGTCGGATTTGCCCTTCTGCTTCTCGTCCGACTTCGTCTTGCACTTGCCGAGCGTGGCCTGCTTCCGCAGGAGCTTCTCGGCCTTCTTCTCGCCCTTGACCTTCTTGGTCTTGGCCTTGACGCAGAGCGTGAAGGTGGCGCCCGAGCACGGGCCGACCGTGTCGCCGTGGCGCAGGTGCGCCTTCAGCGCGTTCTGCGAGACGCGAATCGTCACGAACGGATTCTTCTTGGAGTGCGTGTGGTGACAGATCGTCACCTTCTTCGGGTTGTACTGCTTGGCCGCGCTGGCGGTCCCAGACGGAGACACGGCTGCGCCGACCGAGGTCAGTGCAGCGAACGCCAGAGCACCCACGCCCCCGGCCAGGAGGAAGCGAAGCCCCCGGCGCGTACGTCGCTGTTTCATCGTCGTCGAACCTCCAGTCGTTTGCTGGTTCACAGAGGTAGACCCGATCGACGCGGAAACTTGCGGCGCCAGATGTAAGGACTTTGTTTGTTACTCCTCGTCGAACTTCAGCGCCGCAGAGTTGATGCAGTAGCGCTGCCCCGTCGGCGCCGGTCCGTCCGGGAAGACGTGGCCCAAGTGGCCGCCGCAATTCGCGCACATCACCTCGGCCCGCACCATGCCGTAGCTCGAGTCCGTCTCCTCGTCGATCGACTCGGCGTTCGCCGGCGCGTAGAACGCAGGCCAGCCGCAGCCGGAGTCGTACTTGGTGCCTGACTCGAACAGGAGCTCGCCGCAGCCCGCACAGCGGTAGCTGCCCGGCTCGAAGAGGTGGTCGTATTCGCCGGTGAACGGCCGCTCCGTGCCCTTCTCGCGGAGAACGCGGTACTGCTCCGGCGTCAGCTCGGCGCGCCACTGGGAATCGTTCTTCTGGATCTTCGTCATATGACCCTTTTAGCGAACGAGCGCAGGCTTGGGCTTCGGCAGCGGCTCGATCGCCTTCAGCGCCCGGTCGATCTCCTCGTCCGGAAGCTCGAAGTCGTCGAGCTCCCCGGCGAGGTAGGCGTCGTAGGCGCCGAGGTCGAAGTGCCCGTGGCCCGAGAGGTTGAACAGGATCGTGCGTTCCCGCCCCTCCTCGTCGGCGGCGGCGGCCGCGGCGATCGTGCCGTGGATCGCGTGCGCCGCCTCGGGGGCGGGGATGATGCCCTCGCTGCGGGCGAACGTAACGGCGCTGGCGAAGACGTCGTTCTGGCTGTACGCCTCGGCGCGTACCAAGCCGTCGACGACGAGCTGCGAGACGAGGGGCGCCATGCCGTGATAGCGAAGGCCGCCGGCGTGGATCCCCGCGGGGACGAAGTCGTGGCCGAGCGTGTGCATCGGGACGAGCGGCGTCAGCTGCGAGGTGTCGCCGAAGTCGTAGGCGAACGGCCCGCGCGTCAGCGTCGGACAGGCCGAAGGCTCGCACGCGAGCACCTCGATCTCCCTGCCGGCGATCTTCTCGCGCAGGAACGGGAAACTGAGGCCGGCAAAGTTGGAGCCGCCGCCCACGCAGCCCACGACGAGGTCGGGGTACGCGCCGGCCTGCTCCATCTGCGCGATCGCCTCCTGGCCGATCACGGTCTGGTGCATCAGGACGTGGTTGAGAACGCTGCCGAGCGAATACGCGGTGTCCTCGCGCGTGGCCGCGTCTTCGACCGCCTCTGAGATCGCAATCCCCAGGCTGCCGGATGAGTCCGGGTGCTCGGCCAGGATCCCGCGGCCCGAGTTCGTGTCCTCGGACGGGCTCGCTACGACCTCGGCGCCCCAGGCCTGCATCATCGAGCGCCTGTACGGCTTCTGCTGGTACGAGACGTTGACCATGTAGACCTTGCACTCGAGCCCGAACAGCTGGCTCGCGAGCGCGACGGCGCTGCCCCACTGGCCGGCGCCGGTCTCCGTGGCGATGCGCTTGCGCCCGTCCTCCTTGACGTAGAAGGCCTGCGCGATCGCCGTGTTTGGCTTGTGGCTGCCGGCCGGGCTGACGCCCTCGTACTTGTAGAAGATCCGCGAGCGCGTTCCGAGCGCCTGCTCGAGCCGGTGCGCCCGGTAGAGCGGTGTCGGGCGCCAGAGACGGTAGACGTCCCGGATCGGCTCCGGGATGTCGACCTCGGCGTCCTGCGAGACCTCCTGGAGAATGACCGCCATCGGGAAGAGCGGCGCGAGGTCGTCCGGGCCGATCGGCTGCCCCGTCCCGGGA
>DATFPZ010000297.1:0-4112 GCA_035264545.1 Acidimicrobiia bacterium | reverse complement strand
CTCGCTGTGTGCCGTCGATGCCGACGGACTGCTCTGCGCCCTCGTCACCAACCAGGCAACCGGTGTACGGACAACTGCCGCGCGCGGCGCCGGCGCGTGGAGAGACGGTGAGCCCGCGACGCCCTCGGCGGTGAGACGAATCGAGGACGCGGTGGTCTCGTTCTCGGGGACGCCCCAACAGCGACTGCCGTGGAAGCAGCTCCGGTCTCTCGGCTCGGCCGCGCTCGAGCTGTGCGACGTGGCCTGCGGCGCGCTCGACGCCTATCTCTCGAGCTGGCTGTCGCCGTGGGATTACTTCGGCGGCCTTCTTGCGTGTCGCGAAGCCGGCGCGCCTGTCGTCGACGCGCATGGCGGCGAGCTCCTGGTCACAGACCCTCACGCGCGACGGCAGCTCGTGGCGGCGGCGACGCCCGAGTTGCTCGACGCAGTGCGCCCGGCCCTTCCATCGTGACCGCCGAGTCCGATCTTCCGTCGCTACTGCGCGCCGCCGAGCACGCTGCCCATGCCGGCGGCACGATCGTCGCCGAGCACTTCGGCGCGGCGGGCAACGCGCGCGAGAAGGCGCCCGGCGACTGGGTGAGCGACGTGGACACCAGCAGCGAGGCGGCCGTGCGCGCGGCGCTCGAACGCGACGCCCCATCGCTTCCGGTCTACGGCGAGGAAGGTGGCGGCGTGCAGGGTGACGTGGGATGGCTCGTCGACCCGTTGGACGGGACGGCCAACTTCCTGCACGGCTTCCCGGCGGTCGGCGTCTCGGTCGCGCTCGTGGAACACGGCGTGCCGGTCGTGGGGGTCGTGCACGCCCCGCTGCTCGGCGTCACGTACACGGGGCGCAGGGGCGGCGGGGCGTTCTCGAACGGTGAAGCGATGATGGTGAGCGCGCGCGACGCCGATCGAGCGATCTGCGCGACCGGGTTCCCGTTCCGGGCCAAGGCCGAACGCCTCGACGAGTACCTCCCCGTGTTCGAGGCCGCACTGCGTCGGTTCGAGGACCTGCGCCGGGCCGGATCGGCGAGCCTCGACCTCGCCTGGACCGCCGCCGGTGTGTTCGACGGTTATTTCGAGCAGGCGCTCGGCCCGTGGGACGTGGCAGCCGGCGCGTTGCTGGTCCGCGAGGCCGGGGGAGTGGTGACGGACTGGTCGGGCGACGATCGGGCGTGGCTCGCGTCGGGAGACATCGTCGCAGGCTCCCCGGCCGTGCACGCCGAGCTGGAGAAGCTCACGTGCTGAACCCGTACAACTCCTTGAGCGGTACGGCGCGCTGACGCGTCCGGGCGACGTCCTCGCCGAGCGCCGAGTAGACGGCATCCGTGACTTCGAAGAGTCGCTGCTCGGCTTCGGCGAACCCGGCGAGACCGTTCGTCACGACCACCATCACGAGACCGAATTCGGGATCGGCGAGCGCCCGGGACGACGCCATGCCGCCGTGTCCGAACACGCGGCGACCCGTCCCTCCCGTGAACGCGACCTGCACGCCCAGACCCCACGGGATGTCGGTGCGGAACAGCCGGTCCTTGATGCCGAAGCGGTGCACCGACCGCATCACCTCGATCGTGCGTGCGTCGAGCACCTGAGGTCCCAGGCCGAGCAGCGATTCGTAGAACCGGCCGAGCTCCCGGGCCGGTCCGCGCGTCCCGCCGCCAGGCTCGACCTTCGCGACGAAATGCGGCTCGTTGTGGAACTGGTCGACCTTGTAGGGGACCATCTGCAGGGTTCCGTCGGCGTCGACGACCGGCAGGACGTGCCCTCGCCAGTACACGGGCACGATTCGCTCACCGAGGCCGGATTGCTCCTCCTGCGGGATGCCCAGGCGCATGTTCCCGATGCCGATGGGCTCGAACACCTCCTCGCGGAGGTACCGGTCGATCGGGCGGCCGTCGACTCGCTCGACGATCGCGCCGAGGATCTTCCACCCGCTCGAGGGGTGGTAGGCGGCGGCGGTGCCCGGCTCCCACCGCGCCGGCGACGCCGCGATGTGCGCGACGACCTCGTCGTACGGCAGGTCGGCGTCGAACAGCGTGGTGTCCGCGTTCGGAAAGCCGCCGGTGTGGGTGAGCACGTGTCGGACCGTGCACCGCTCCTTGCCGGCGCCCCAGCCGTCGATGTAGTCGGCGACCCGGTCGTCGAGGCCGAGCTTGCCCTGCTCCCATAGCTGGAGGATCGCGACCACGGTCAGGGGCTTGCCCGCCGAGTAGAGGAGCATGAGGTCCTCGGGGTCGAGCGCCCGGCCGGGGCGGGACTCGCCGATCACCGTGTCGAGCAGGACCTCGCCGTACCGGGACACGTAGCACTGCGCCCCGTCGTGCCACCCGTCGGTCCGCCGCCGTTCGAGGAGCTCGGTGACCCGTGCCAGGTCGGGCCGGGCCTCCGTGATCGTCATGGCAGGTGAGCCTAGGCCCCGGAGGAGAAATTGTTTGACGGCTATGAGCTGACGTGTAGCCTTGTCGGACGTCTCGCAGCAGCGAGCGCAGGCGAACAAGACGAATGACCTGACTTGACCGGAAGGACCGAACCCGTGGCCAGCTACCCGACGATGCGCCAGCAGGCAGCCGTCGTCGGCGTCGCGCGCGCCCGGTCGGCCTCGGCCTTTGCCTGCGCGATGCCGACGAACGGCTCGTGGTCGAGCATGCCGAGCCTCGGTGTGACCACCATCGA
Organism: Acidimicrobiia bacterium; assembly: GCA_035264545.1. Taxonomy (GTDB): domain Bacteria; phylum Actinomycetota; class Acidimicrobiia; order IMCC26256; family JACDBD01; genus JALZAA01. Next base: position 1,457 of record DATFPZ010000297.1, on the reverse strand, counting down.
CCACAAGCACGGTCGGCCCCGGCGGCTGCGAGAGACCTCGCCGTAGCGTCCAGCTACCGCAAGACCTCCACCAGGCCGCCGGGGCACCCCGGCGGCCTTTCTGCGTTCCGGGCCCATCGACCAGCGGAGACGACGACCAAGCAGCAAGCGACCGAGACGACAACCGAAGACAGGGGAAGCACGGCGATGTTCGCCATCGAGATCACAGAAGACGAGCCCTGGCGGCTCGACGCCCGATGTCGCGACGGTTCGGCGTCGCTCATCGAACTGTTCTTCTCGGAGCAGCTCGATGACATCGCGCGGGCCAAGGCGTTCTGCCGGGCGTGCCCGGTGCGCGAGGCCTGCCTCGAGGCGGCCAAGGCGCGGCGCGAGCCGTGGGGCGTCTGGGGTGGCGAGCTGTTCGCCAACGGCAAGGTGCTGGCCCAGAAGCGCAAGCGCGGCCGGCCGCCCAAGGTGCGGCCGCCCGAACCCGTCTACGACGAGTGGGGTCAGCTCGTACCCCAGTCGGCATGACGTGACGCCGAGGCGCCGGCCCGGTGCGGTCCCCCCTTCGCACCGGGCCGGCGACGGGTCACGCGCGTCGCGCGAGATCGCCGCACGCGGCGGGCCGGGGTGACGAAGAGCATCGTCTCCCCCCAGACGCTCAGTCGAGCCCCGGCCTGCCCGCGGTGAACGCACACATCGACCACTAACGTGACGCGGCCGGGCGCTTAGCTCAGTTTGCGTAGAGCGCCGCCCTTACAAGGCGGAGGTCGCAGGTTCGAGCCCTGCAGCGCCCACAGCTCGGCCAACGTCGACGAGTGCCAGCCGTTCCTCTCAGCTCGCGCGGTCACCGTTGGGACTCAGTCGCACGTCCATCACCTGATCGAGCCCCATGATTCTCAGAACCCGCCAGACCGGTCGGGTGGGGGAGAGGATGACCAATCGCCGGCCGACCGACTCGACCCGGTTGTGTATTTGCAGCAGGGCACGAGCGCCCGTCGAATCCATGAAGTTCAGAGCGCTGACGTCAAGGCAGAACTCTTCGCCTTGTCCGTCCAATGTCCCCGCCACCATTCGCTCGAGCGCCGGCGCGCTCGCGATGTCCAACTCGCCGGAGACGTACAGGGTCTCTGCTGCCCCGTCTCGTCCGACTCGGAATCGTAAGAGGCCTTCTTCCGCCATCGGACCTCCCGTGCACGCGCGAACACCCGTGTCCTCCGCCGGCAAGTTGGCCGAGCACCGACCCAGCCGGTTCTCTCCCTCTCGACCGTGCTGCCGAAGGTGGGCCCGCCGACTGCTCGACGAGTCCAGACCAATGTATTGCGCCCGTGATCGTGACGGAACCCCGTGCCGATCGGCGGCTAGGCGTCAGAGAGCAGGTCGGCGTACTCGGGGTGCTGATCGATGAACTCGGCCACGTACCAGCACTGCGCGACGACCGTGCCGCCGCGGGCGCGTACGTCGTCGAGAGCGCC
>DATFPZ010000296.1:0-3570 GCA_035264545.1 Acidimicrobiia bacterium | reverse complement strand
CCTGCTCACCCAAGGGCCATGGCAAGCCGAGGACGTCCGGCGTCTCGCCGCGTACACCGGAGATACGACCTAGCACTCGCCAGCGCTTGGTCCTAGTCGCCCTTCGCGTAGTTGCTGGCGCCGTACCAGTCGACGACCACGGCCGGCTCGTCGCCGACGACCCAGGCGTCGTGACCGCTGGGCAGAGAGGTGATGTCCCCGGGGCCGGCGACGAGCTCGGTGCCGTCGTCCATGCGGATCGCCAGCCGCCCGCTGAGGTGGTACTGGAAGTGGGGCGCCTCGCAGCTATCGGTGTTCGCGATGGGCTTCACGTCGTTCGACCAGCGCCACCCCGGCTCCAAGACGAGCCGTCCAATCTCGCCGTCCCCCGTGTTCACGATCTCGGCCCGGCCGTTGGGGAACTCGCGGGTCTCGTCCGGTGACGCAAAGCTGCGGTGCTCGGTCTGCTGCATTGCCGTGCTCCCTCCCTGCCCGCACACCCTCGGCGCGGCTACCCTCTACTTACTAACTAATCAGTAAGTAGTCAAGGGCTTCCGAGGCCAGGAGGATGGGCTTCGATGGCGCGACGGACGCGCGGCGCTGAGACCGACACCCCATCGGCGATCCTCGACCTCGCCGAGCGGTTGGTCCAAGTGCGCGGGTTCAATGGCTTCAGCTACGGGGACGTCGCGAGCGAGCTCGGCGTCACCACGGCCGCCCTCCACTACCACTTCGCCGGCAAGGCGGAGCTCGGTGCAGCGCTCATCGCTCGGTACGCGGCGCGGTTCGGCGATGCCCTCGCCGAGATCGAGGCTGGTGGCGACGATCCGCCCACGAAGCTCGAGGCGTACGCAGGCCTGTATCTCGACGTTCTGCGCGATCAACGCATGTGCCTGTGCGGGATGCTCGCCGCCGACTACCAGACGCTCCCGAAGCAGATGCGCGACGCGGTGGTGAGCTTCTTCGACGAGAACGAGGTCTGGCTCGCCCGGGTGCTGGAGCAAGGCAAGGCCGACGGCACGCTGCATTTCACCGGATCGGCCACCGAAGCCGCCCAGATGATCGTCGGCGGTCTGGAAGGCGCCATGCTCGTGGCACGGCCGTACGGCGATACCGAGCGATTCCAGACAGCAGCGCATCGCCTGCTGGCGAGCGTCGCGCATCCATAGCGTCCGCTTCGCCCCCGCGCGGCGCCGGTCGTATCCTCGCGGAAATGCGTTCCCGCAGATTCGGTGAGAGCGAGCTCGTCGTCTCCGAGGTCGGCTTCGGGGCGTGGACGATCGCGACGGACTGGTGGGGCAAGGTCGACGACAAGGCCGGCCTCGTGCACACCGCGCTCGATGCCGGCATCACGTTCTTCGACACCGCGCCCGTGTACGGCGACAACGGATTCGGCGAGACGATCCTCGCCGAGATCCTCGGACGGCGCGACGACGTCGTCGTCACCACGAAGGTCGGCTACGACATCGACGCGCCTCGGATCGCCCCCGGGCACTCCGAGCGCCCGCAGGACTGGCGGCCCGAGTCGGTGCGTTCGCAGGTCGAGGCGTCTCTGCGCCGCCTGGGCCGTGACCACATCGACCTGCTGCAACTCCACAACGTCCGCATCGAGCCCGTCCGCGACGACGCCTTGTGGGACGAGCTGGCGAAGCTCCGCGCCGAGGGCAAGGTACGCGAGCTTGGCGTCGCGCTCGGGCCCGCCATCGGCTGGGTCGACGAGGGCCTCGACGCGCTGCGTAACCGGCCTATCGTCACGCTCCAAACCGTGTTCAATCTCCTCGAGCAGGAGCCGGGGCGAACCTTCGCGGCCGAGCCGGCCGTCACCGAGGGGCGCGTCGGTTTGATCGCCCGCGTCCCCCACGCGTCCGACGTGCTCTCGGGCAAGATCACGCGTGACACCGCGTTCGAGGGTGATGACCACCGCGCCCACCGCAAGCGCGAAAATCTCCTCGACCTCTTCGACAAGGCCGACGCCCTCGGTTTCCTGCACGGCGCCGAGACCGGCCGCACGATCGGGCAGGCCGCGATGGCCGGCATTCTCGCCATCGACGGCTTCGCCACCGTGCTGCCCACGTGCGTGACCGCCGACGAGGTGCGCGAGTACGCGACCGCGTCCGAGCTTCCCCTCAGCGCCGACGAGGCGGCGGAGGTCGACGCGCAATGGCGCGACAACTTCGGTGTCACCGACCGCTACGAGATGCCCCTGAAGAGCAGCGGCTGACCTACTCACGGGTAACGTGACGCCGATGGCGATGCGACTCCCGGCCGAGCAACGCCGGCGCCAACTGCTCGACGTCGCGTGCGACGTCTTCGCGACGACGGGCTTCCACGCGACCGCGATGGACGACATCGCGACTGCAGCCGGCGTCACGAAGCCCGTGCTGTATCAGCACTTCCCGTCGAAACGCGCCCTGTTCGTCGAGCTGCTCGCGGACGTCGGCCGCCAGCTGCTCGACGAGCTGGCAACGGCGACGAGTCGTGCCACGACCGGTCGCGAGCGCGTGGAGGAAGGCTTCAGCGCCTACTTCCGGTTCGTCATCAACAACCGGGCCGCGTTCCGGCTGCTGTTCGGCGCGTCAGCTCGCAACGACGCGGAGTTCGCCCGGGTCGTCGACGAGGTGCTGCACGCTGCCGCCGACGCCATCAGCGAGCTCATCGAGATCGACGCCACTCCCGAGCACCGGCGTGTGCTCGCGCACTCCCTCGTCGGCATCGCCGAGGCCACGAGCCGCCACGCGCTCACGGACCCGAACGCGTCGCACGATCCCGACGAGCTCGCGGCCTGGATCTCCGAGCTGGCGTGGTTCGGGCTCCGGGGCATCCGCCCCGAGGACCGCCCGACGTTGGCCTAATACCTGATTGGCTAGCGCGCTCCACGCAGGAGCGCGCCCGATCGGGCGCCGGTGTCCTCGCCGTCGCGCATCACGACCTCGCCGCTCACGATCGTGGCGTCGTAACCATCGGCGCGCTGCAACAGGCGCCGGGCGTCGCCGGGCAGGTCGTAGTGCATCTCGGGCCGACGGAGGACCAGACGCTCCAGGTCGATCACGTTGAGGTCCCCCTTCTTGCCCGGTGTGATCTCGCCGCGGTCGCCGAGCCCGTACAGGGAAGCGGTGTCGCTCGTCATCTTGCGCACCACGAGCTCGAGCGGAAGCCGCTCGCCCCTACTGCGGTCGCGCACCCAGTGCGTCAGCATGTACGTCTCGATGCTGGCGTCGCAGATGGCGCCGCAGTGCGCGCCACCGTCGCCGAGCCCGAGCGCGGTCGCCGGGTTGATCACCATCTCGCGGATCGGGTCGTGCGTGAACCGGCTGTACCCGAGCAACGGCCGTAACAGCAGCTCACGGCCGTCGTGCGCCAGCAGCAAGTCGTAGAGCAGATCGGTGGGGTCCCGGCCCTCCCGCTCGGCGCGCGCCGCGATGCTCTCGTCAGGCCGTGGCTCGTAGTCGGGCGGCTCGCCGATCGGGAAGATCCGGTCGAGCCCGAGGCCGATGAACGCCATGACGTCATCGGGTTGCGGGGACTCCGCCAGGATCGCGGCGCGCACCGCGGGATCGCGCAGGCGCGCCACCTTCTCGTCCAGTGGCAGGC
>DATFPZ010000295.1:0-6221 GCA_035264545.1 Acidimicrobiia bacterium | reverse complement strand
CGTCAGCTTCTTCGCCGCGCTGAAGCTCGGCGCGGTCCAGGTGCCGGTGAACACCGCGTACAAGGGTGACTTCCTGCGCCACCAGCTGGCCGACTCCGGCTCGAAGGTGATCGTCGCCCAGGGCGACTTCGCGGGACGCGTCGCGCCCATCGCCGGGCGGGACGTCCCAGAGTTGGGCGCCGCGATCGTCGTCGGGCCACCCGACGAGGTGATCGACGTCGTGCCCACCCACGACTGGGACCAGTTCCTCGCATCGTCGTCGGACGAGCCCGTGCCGAACGCCGGCGTGCGCCCAGCGGACCTGGCGTGCTTCATCTACACGGCGGGGACGACGGGCCCGTCGAAGGGATGCATGCTCCCGCACAACTACATCGTGGCGCTGGCCGATCAGATCGCCCGTGCGTGGCAGCGCCGGCCCGACGACGTCGTCATCACCCCACTCCCGCTCTTTCACTTCAACGCGATCTCGGTCTGCGTCGTCGGGACGCTCGTCGTCGGTGGCAAGGCGAGCATCGCCCGCCGCTTCTCGGTGTCGCGGTTCTGGCCCGAAGTGCGGCGTACGGGGGCGACGATCGCGTCGATGCTCGGGTCGCTCGCGATCCTCGTCGCCGACGCCGACGACCACCCCGACCAGCAAGGGCACCGCCTGCGTCTGTGCGCGGCGGCGCCGATGCCGCCCGACATCGACCGCATCTGGAACGAGCGGTTCGGCTGCAAGACGTTCAGCGCCGGCTACGGGCTCACCGAGGCATCGCTCATCTCGATGCTCCCGGCGGGCGAGACGAACAGGCCGGGCGCGGCGGGCAAGCCGAACACGGTCGACTTCGACGTGCACCTCGTCGACGACGACGACGTCGAGGTGCCGGCGGGGGAGATCGGCGAGATCGTGTGCCGGCCGACGGGGCCGAACCTCATGTTCGCCGGGTACTGGCGTCGCCCCGAGGAGACGCTGGCCGTGCTGCGCAACCTGTGGTTCCACACGGGGGACCTCGGCCGCCTCGACACCGACGGCTTCCTCTCCTTCGTCGACCGCAAGAAGGACTACCTGCGCCGCCGGGGAGAGAACATCTCCAGCTTCGAGATGGAGCGGACCTACCACGCCCACCCGGCGATCAAGGACGTCGCCGTGCACTCGGTGGCGAGCGAGGTGGGCGAGGACGACGTCAAGGTCACCGCCGTCCTCCAACCGGATGTCGCGCTCACCGAGGCCGAGCTCTGCGAGTGGAGCGTCGAGCGCGTCCCCTACTTCGCCGTTCCGCGCTACATCGAGTTCCGCGACGACCTGCCGCGCAACCCTGTCGGTCGCGTCCTCAAGTACCAGCTGCGCGACGACGGCGTCACGGCCACGACCTGGGACCGCGAGGCCGCCGGCGTCACCTTCGAACGCCGCTAGCGCGCGGGCGTGACATCCAGTTCGATGGGAGTGTTACGCGAGCCCCTCGCGGGTAACAGAGGCGGGGGAGGACGAGCGCCACAGCGAAGGGGACATGGATCTCACGAGCCCCGACTTCGAAGACGGCGGCGAGATTCCGCCTGAGCAGACCTGCGACGGTGAGGACGCTGCGCCCGAGTTGCACTGGAGCGGGGTGCCGAGCGGCGTGGTCGAGCTCGCGCTGACGTGTGAGGATCCCGACGCGCCCGGTGGCACCTTCGTCCACTGGGCGGCCTGGGGAATCGATCCGGGCAGCGGGCACCTCCCGCCCGAGGGCCATGCCGGGATCCGACACGGACGGAACGGATTCGGCAAGCACGGTTATGGGGGTCCATGCCCTCCGCCGGGACATGGTCCGCACCATTACGAGTTCACGCTCTACGCGTTGGACGGGCCGGTCGACCTCGAACCCGGGGCGACGATCGATGACCTTCGCTCGGCCATCGACGGCCATGTCCGAGCAACCGCGACGCTGATGGGCATCTACCAGAGGTAAGTCAGCGGATCGCGTGTGCTTGCCTCGATACCTCACCGGCGTGCCCGACCGCCACGGTGGCTCCGAAGATCCTCGCCCGAGCGCTCCACGACGCTGTCGGACATACTCGCGAAGGGAAGGCCGATACTTGGGGAGGCAGCATGGCAGGCATGACCCGTAAGAATCTCGATTCACCTGAAGAGACCCGGCCCTTCGAAGAAGGAATGGGACAGGTCGAGATGGTCAACCTGGACGCGGGGCCCGTCGGTCGGGGGACGTTCAACCCCGGATGGAAGTGGTCGAAGCACGTCAAGCCGATCGCCCAGACCGAGAGTTGCCAGGCCGCGCACATCGGTTACTACATCTCCGGCCGGATGAAGGTGGTCATGGATGACGGTGAGGAGACCGAGTTTGGTCCCGGCGACTTCGCGGTGATCCCGCCCGGACATGACGCATGGGTAGTCGGGAACGACCCGTGCGTCGTCATCGACTGGCAGGGCTTCGCCGACTACGCGAAGCGGTAGGAGCGAGGTCAAGACCCGCGATCTGGGAATCTGACGCGCCCGCCCGACCGCCAGCGCGACACCCTGACAGATCTTGGCTCACGTCGCTGGGAACGACGCGGCCGCAAAGTGCGCGCACCGGACGTGTAGATACCGGCGCATCTGAGCACTCGCGCGAGCGGTGCGTACGGGACGCGTAATCTCGTCGCACTCTGGATTCCGATCCCGTCACGTACCACGAGTCGAGCCCGCAACCGGAGCTCCGCGACCACGTCGCCGCCGTGTGGGTGCGCCGCGGCAGCCCGAACGGCAGCCCGCCGCTGCGCGTCGTACCGGATGGCAGCGCCGACATCATCTGGCGCGACGACGGACAGTCCGTCACCACCGTCGTTGCCGGCCCCGATACGGAGGCGCAACTCGCGCCGCTGGCCGAAGGGAGCCGCATGGTCGGGATCCGCTTCGCGCCGGGCGCAGCCGATGCGGTCCTGGGCATCCCACTCGACGCGCTGCGCGACCAGCGGGTGCCCTTGCGCGAACTCTGGGGATCGGCGGCCGAGGAGTTGGCCGAGCAGGTAGCCCGGTCCGACCAACCCGAGCAGACCCTGGCCACCGCGGTTCAGGAGCGGATCACCGCACCGCCGGATCCCACCGCTGCGGCCATCGCACGCCGGCTGGAGTTCGCTGCCGGGCCGGGTGTCGTCTCCGGTCTGGCCGACGACGTGGGTGTGTCGGAGCGACACCTGCAGCGCCGCTGCCGAACCGCCTTCGGTTATGGCCCGAAGACCCTCCACCGTGTGCTCCGCTTCCAGCGGGCATTGCGCCTGGCGCTCGCCGGCGGCCGGCTCGCCGACGTGGCCGCGGTCGTCGGTTACGCCGACCAAGCCCACATGGCGCGAGAAACACGCCGCCTCGCCGGAGTCCCACTCACCGACCTGCTCTGAGAGACACGGATCGTCAGCCCTCACCGGCGGCCGCATCGAGCGCGGCGGCGAGGCGGCGGGGTTGGTCGAGGTCGGCCGAGCAGGGGAACAGCAGCACGTCGTCGCAGCCTGCGTCACGAAGCCGCTGCAGCTCGCGGTGCAGGTGCGCAGGAGTAGTGAGGACGTCGGCGCGCGCGGCGCCGAAGAACTGATCGCCGTAGTAGTGGTGGATGTACTCGTCTGCGATGGCGTCGGCGTCGGGCCCGAGGCTGAAGTAGCGAGCCACGACGATACGCGGTCGTCCGGGGCGGCCCGCGCCTGACCAAGCGGCCTGGGCCGACGCGACGCCGCCAAGTAGGACGTCGAAGCCATACAGCGGGGCGACCCAACCACTGCCGAGCCTGGCCATCCGCTCGTACGAGCGCGGCGAGAACCCGCCGAACAAGAGACGCGGACGACCTGGCGGCAAGGCGGGCAGCGGTCCACCGGCGCCTGACACCTCACCATTCCACGCGCGGAACATGACCTCGAGCATGTCGTCGAAGACCGCGCCACGACCGGCGAGATCCATCCCGCTCTCCCGGTAATCCTCGGGCCAGCCGCCGAGCGCCAGTCCGGCGAGCAGCCGACCGCCAGACATCCGCTCGAGCGACCACATCTGCTTGGCCAGCATCAGCGCGTTCTGCCGCCAGGGCACGTTGAGCACGGTCGTGAACAGCTCCGCCTCTTCGGTCACGGCGGCGGCAGCGGCGAGGGCCACGAAGGGGTCGGAGTTCTCGTAGACGAGGCGGTCGATCACCGCAAGCGATGGGAAGCCCAGATCCTCGGCGAGGCTCGCCCACTCGACGGTCGCGCGGCCCGGAGCCTCGGGTATCGCCGCCGGCAGGCCGATTCCGATCCGTGGCTCTGCCCCGTGGTCCTGATTGTGGTCGACGCGATTCATGCCCCGATCGTCGACGATCCAGTGCGAATCGTCTTGAACGGTTCGGACATACGACGCGCTCCACGGTGTCCGATCTGTTCAAGACGCCGGGGACGGTCCTCCCGCATCATGCACGAATACGTAGTCGTCCACCCACGGAGACGCTCACATGCCTGTTCAACTTGCCGCCTTCGGAATCGTCGTTGACGACATGCCCCGCGCCCTCGCCTTCTACCGGGAGCTCGGGGTCGACTTGCCTCCCGAGGCCGACGACCAGCCGCACGCCGACGCCGCACTGCCTGGTGGCCTGCGGCTGATGTTCGACACCGTGGACACGATCCGCTCCTTCGACCCCGACTGGCAACCACCGCCGGACGGCCTCCATCGGACGGAGTTGGCGTTCCAGCTCGACACGCCCGCCGCGGTCGACGACCTCTACGACAGGCTCACCTCGCTCGGCTACCACGGACACAAGCAGCCGTGGGACGCCTTCTGGGGCCAGCGCTATGCGATCGTGCACGATCCCGACGGCAACGGCGTGTCCCTGTTCAGCCCGAACAGCTGATGGTCGTTGCGATCGACCGGGTCCGGCGGGCCGTGCGAGGCTCTCAGCCGATGCCGGACGAACCGGAAGATCTCGCTGACGTCCCGCCCGAAGAGTTCGTGGCCGCGCGCGACGAGTTGGCGAAGCGACTGAAGGCCGACGGCAAGGCGACCGAAGCGGCGGAGGTGAAGAAGCTCCGCAAGCCGACCGTCACGCGGTGGGTCGCCGATCAGGTCCGCCGGCACCACGCCGAGGACGTCGAATCGCTGCGGACCGCGCTGAGCAACGTGGCGGCGGCCCAGGAAACCGCGATCACCCGCGGTGAGCGCGGTGCACTCGCGGAAGCGACCGCGCAGCGGCGGGACGCGATGACCGCCTTACGGAACGCGGTCGATGAAGTTCTCGCCGCCGACGAACGTCCTGCCCACCATCGCGACGAGGTGCTCGGCGCGATCGAGGCCGATGTCACGGCGGAGGTCGCATCCGGCGGCACGTTCGGGCTCCGGGACGACCTCGAGGTTCCTGAGCGGCCGGCCAAGGAGCCGGCGCGACGGGACCGAGTGGCAGAACGGCGTGAAGCCCAGGCCCGCGCCGCGATCGAAGCGGCAGAGGCCCGCGTCGCCCGGGCACGGGAGGAGCTCGAGAGCGCGGAAGCCGCCCTGGCGGAGCTGCGGGAGCGGCACAGAACTTGACCCCGACGTCGGTGCCGGTGTAGCCAACCATCTGGTTCATCAACCGTCCAGGTGAACAGCCATGGCGATCGACCAGCTCAGCAGCACCTTCTCAGCCCTCGCCGACCCCACGCGCCGGGCGATCCTCGAACGGCTCGCCGACGGGGAGGCGACGGTGAACGAGCTCGCCGAGCCGTTCCCGGTGACCGTGCAAGCCGTCTCGAAGCACTTGAAGGTGCTCGAGCACGCCGGCCTCGTCACCCGCGGGCGCGCCGCCCAGTGGCGGCCGGCCCGGCTGCGCGGGCGTCCGCTCGAGGACGCCGCCGGCTGGCTGGCGCGCTACCGGCAGTTCTTCGAGGGGAGCTTCGACCGGCTCGACGATCATCTGCGCGCCATTCAGAAGGAGCGTGATGGCTGAGACACCACCCCTCGATCGGGAGTTCACGATCACGCGCGTCTTCGACGCGCCACGCGAGCTCGTGTGGCGAGCCTGGACCGACCCCGAGCACGTCTCCCGCTGGTTCGGTCCACGCGGCATCACCACGCCGCTGTCGACCATCACCATGGACGTCCGACCGGGCGGCACCTTCGAGCTGACGATGATCTCCGACGAGGACGGAACGGAGTACCCGTCGGGAGGGACGTTCGTGGAGGTGCAGGCGCCCGAACGACTGGTCTGGCGCGACCGCGACATCGATCTGCTGGTGACGATCACGTTCGCCGACCTGGGCGACCGGACCGAGATGACGTGCCA
>DATFPZ010000294.1:0-2642 GCA_035264545.1 Acidimicrobiia bacterium | reverse complement strand
TCGCCCCGTGAGATCTACGCCAGCGCCCAGTTGGCGGCGCGGGAGTTCTTCGGTCCCGTGGGCGCCGTCGCCCGGTTCCCACGCTCCTTCGTGATCGTCTCGAGCCAGGACCGCGAAGCCGCGCCGGCACGTCCTACCGGTCCGGCGCCGCCGGTCGGCTCCGCCGACGCTTCCGCGTTGGCTCGGAAACCGGCGCCGGGGGCCGGGTTCGCGACCCAACGCGCCGGGGAGCAGGCGGCGTGGGAAGGCACGAACATCGTCGAGTTCGGTTCCGGCGCGGCGGGTCCGATCGCAACCCGCTACTTCGTGGAGCACGGCGCGACCGTGCTGCGCGTCGAGTCGCGCAGCCGGCCCGACTTCCTGCGGGTGTACGCGCTCGGACCCGACAACCCGCACGGCCTCGAAGGCGCTGCGATGTTCGACGGGCTCAACGTCGGGAAGCGGAGCCTCACGCTCAACCTCAAGCATCCCGGGGGCGTCGACGTCGCGAAGCGGATCGTCGGAGAATGGGCCGACGCCGTCGTCGAGAACTTCGCGCCCCGGGCGATGCGCGGCTTCGGACTCGACTACGACACGCTCGCCGCGATCAAGCCCGATCTCGTGATGGTGAGCTCGTGCCTGCAGGGGCAGACGGGACCGCACCGCGACTACCCGGGCTTCGGCGGCCAGGGGGCGGCGCTGTCCGGTTTCAACTGGCTGACGGGATGGCCGGACCGGGAGCCGCTCGGGCCGTACGGCACGATCACCGACTCGCTCGCGCCGCGGTTCGTCGCGTCCGCTCTCGCCGCCGGCTTGCTGTACCGGCGGCGGACGGGGCGGGGTGTGTACTTCGATCTGGCCCAGGTCGAGGCGGGCAGCTACTCGCTCAGCCCCTGGCTCCTCGACTACGAGCACGACGGGACCATCGGCTGCCGCATGGGCAACCGCTCACCACGGGCGGTGCCGCACGGCGCGTTCGCGTGCGAGGGCGAAGACCGGTGGGTCGCGATCGCGTGCTGGACGGACGACGAGTGGGCACGCCTGACGGGCATCCTCGGGTTCGACGACCCCTCGCTCGCCACGCTGAAAGCGCGGCTCGAGCGCGTCGGCGAGGTCGAGGCCGCCGTCGAGGCCTGGACCGCGTCGCGCACGCGCGAGGAGGTTGCGGACCTCCTGCAGGCGGCGGGAATCGAGGCCGTGCCCGTACAGGACTTCGGCGACGTGCATGCCGACGCGCAGGTCGCGTACCGCGAGCACTTCGTGCCGCTCACCCATCCCTACATGGGCGACGGTCTGTACGAGCGCAATGGTGCTCGGGTCGGCGACACGCCCCACGGCTACGACCGGTCGGGCCCGACGTTGGGTCAGGACAACGACTGGGCGCTTGGCGATCTGCTCGGCCTCTCCGCCAACGAGCAAAAGCGCCTCGAAGCCGACGGCGCCCTCGACTGACGCAGCATCACGGCAACGGCACGATCCCGAGGCGGATACCTCGGTAGACGGCTTCGGTGCGGTTGCGCGCATCGAGCTTCCGGAACAGTGATGCGAGGTGGTTTCGCACCGTCTTCTCGCTGATGAACAGGTGCTCACCGACTTCGCGCGTCGAGTACCCGGTCGCGACGAGCTGCAGGATCTCGGCCTCTCGCTTCGTCACCCGCGCCACCTCGCCGTCGCCGGCCGCTCGAACCCGCCCGACCACCTCGGTCATCGAGAGGAACTTCGTGAGAAGTGCTTCCGCGCCCGCCTCGAGCGCCCTCGCGACGAGGCTTGCGTCCTCGTGCATGCTCGGGACGACGATCCGCGTCTCGGGACAGTGTCGCTGCACGATCTCCATCGCGGACTCGCCGTCGGGCGTGGGCATCGACGGGTCCATCAGCACGATCTCGGGCTCGAGCGTCGTGGTCAGCCGGACCGCTTCGTCGACGTCCCCTGCCTCGCCGACAACTTCGACACCTTCCAGCTCGAGCGCCGTGCGGAGAGCGTCGCGGAGCAACCCGTCCTGGTCGGCGATCAGTACGCGTTGCCCCATTCGGCACCGGTCCATCCGGCCAAGGATGGGGTGGGCGATGGCCTAGCCACCGTGCCGTCTCTCCTGCACGGCTACCACGTAGTTTAGGCGTTTTGACACGCTATGTCAGCCTTCTGCCACAGAGCGTCCTGTGCTCCGAATCCTTACGTCATGCGGCGGCGCAGCCTGACCGCTGCCGTGCCGGCGGCGATCATCGCAACGCCCATCCCCAGCAGGACCACCGTGGTCGTCCCGCCCGTTACCGGGAGCGCGCCGCCGGTCGACAACCTCCGACCGGCGGCGGCCGCGGGGCTCGGCGAAACAGCAGCCGGGACGATCACGTTCGGACCGACCTGCACTGCCGGCGGAGATGTCGGCCCCTCAGACCGGACTTCCGCGCCACACACCGCCTCTGAGCCCGCGCCTCCGACACCGGCCCCGTTGCCGCACACCACAACCGGGACCTGGGGAGTCACGGTGCTCCCATCGGGGTTGGTCCCGCCCTGCTGAGCGACGCAGTTGGCAGCCGTGCCCGTGCCGACGCCCGCGACGCCGTTACCGCAGATGGCGGCCTGAACCGCGCCGCCGACGCCCGTCGGGCTCGAACCCGCCTCTGCGCCACCCTGCTGCTTTGCGCAGTCGGCGAGCGAGCCGA
>DATFPZ010000293.1:0-15302 GCA_035264545.1 Acidimicrobiia bacterium | reverse complement strand
GAACGAGGCGGCACTGTTCGCGGTACGGCGCGGCTTCAACGAGATCCACGCCGAGGACTTCGAGGCCGCACGCGACCGCGTCCTCATGGGCCTGAAGCGCGAGTCGATGGCGCTCACCGAGGAGGAGAAGGAGGTCGTCGCCTACCACGAAGGCGGTCACGCGGTGCTCGGGTACGTGCTCGAGCACGCCGACCCCGTGCACAAGGTGACGATCCTGCCGAGCGGTATGGCGCTGGGTGTCACCCAGCAGCTGCCGGTCGAGGAACGGCACATCTACAAGCGCGAGTACATCGCCGACTCACTCGTGGTACGCCTCGGCGGGCGCGTCGCCGAGGAGATCGTGTACGGGCACTTGTCGACCGGGGCGCAGAACGACCTCGTCGGAATCACCGAGCTGGCGCGCAAGATGGTGCGCGAGTGGGGCATGTCCGACCGCATCGGTCCGATGGCGTGGGGATCGCAGGGCGCGGTGTTCCTCGGCGAGGACCTCGTCCACACCCGCGACTACTCGGACGACACGGCCCGCGTGATCGACGAGGAGGTCGAGCGCATCCTCCGTGAGGAGGAGGATCGCGCCCGCAAGGTGTTGTCCGAGCACCGCGCCGGGCTCGAAGCCGTCGCCCACGCGCTGCTCGTGGAGGAGACGCTCGACGGCAGCGAGGTGGAACGCCTCGTCGACGAGGCCATGGGGCACAAGGCCGGCGGCCCCCGCAAGGTCACGAAGGCGGACGGCACCGAGGTCGAGGCCGAGGAGTTGCCCGAAGGCGACTCGCTCAGCGAGGGCGACGACACCGTCGGTGCGCCCTCCCCCGCCAACCGCTTCGACGACTGACCGCCGGCGGCGGACGGCCGTCGGCAGCTACTTCAGCCGGCCGAGCTCCGGCTCGGGCGTCGAGCCGGGCGCGCGGGCTTCGGCGACCGCGGCCCAGAGATCCGTGGCTGTGAAGGAACCCACGAAGGCGGCCCGGATGACGCCGTCGCCGTCGGCGACCACCGTCGTGGGGATCCCGGCAATCTCGTAGCGGCGGTGCAGGTCGGGTTGCGCGTGGTACTCGATCTCGCACGTGGCGACGTCGGCCGACTCGAGGGCCGCGAGCTTCGCCATGAGGCCGTCACACGAGTCGCAAGTCGTCGACGAGAACAAGGCGACCAACCACGGCGTCTCGGCGCGGCCGAAGTCCTGTCGGTCAAGCTGGCGCGGGACGGGGTACACGTCGCGCGGAGGGGCGACGGGCCGGCGCCGCTGCAGTACCAACGCGACGGCGATCGCCGCGACGATCAACACGACCGCGATCCCGATGCGCACTGCCATGGCATCAATGTATGACGGCCGTGACGAACGAACGTTGGGTCCGAAGCGGTCGCTCCGCGCGGGGCTTGCGAACCAACCCGGCGGGCTTGGCCGCTCGGTCAGGGCTCGTCGGGTTCGGCGACGCCGAGCGCGAGCGATGCGCCGGTGGGGCCGAGGATGCGGCGGGCGGCGATCACCGGCGCGTCGGCGCGCACGACAACGACCTGATCGGGAGCGACACCGAGCTCGTCGAGGTCGAACCGCGCCTGGGCTCGCGCCGGGACCTGCAGTTCCTGCACGGTGGTCGGCTCGTTTTCGCCGCCCGACGCGTACGCCAGCAGTTTCACGGTCGCGCCGTTGCGACCGGGGTTGAGCACGCTGACGCCGGCGTCGTCCTCGGGCGTGAGCTGGCCCGCTGCGAACGTCCATCCCGGTGCCCGCACCGGGCTCGCCAGGGTTGTCGCGGACCCCGTGACGGCGGCCGGCGGCGCCCACGACGCGAGCTCCTCGACCACGACCGGCGACGCTCTGGTCGTCCGCACCTCGAACGCCAGTGGCGTACCCGAACCGTCGAGTGACGCGAGCTCGACGGCCGCGACCGACCGTCCGCCGATCGGCACCGTCTTCGGGCGCGCCGAGCTCTTCTCCTCCAGGCGAGGTGCGATCTCGACCTCGGTTGTCGAGGGTTCGAAGTTCGCCACGAGCACGGCGTGCAACGCGCCGTCCTCGGGCACCACCCCCGGCAGGCTCCAGGACGACTCCGGGCTGGGAGCTCCGAGCGAGAGCGTGAGCCCCCGGCGTGTCTCGTTCTCCGCCGTGAATGTCAGTGATTGCTCGGCGACGATGCGTCCGGTCCGCACGTGCGCGTGCAACGCGACCTGCGCCTGGCGGCGCACGAAGTTGCCGACCGGCACCGTGACCCGGCTGCGGCGCGGTACGACGATCGCTTGGAGGTCGGCGGGAGCGATGAACCCGGCGTCGGTCGCGAAGGTCAGGTCCACAATGGCGTCGTCTGGGAACGGGTTGAACAGCGCGGCGTGGTCCTCGGCGCCGCGCTCGGTCGTTCCGGCGGCGAAGTACCAGTCGCGCCCGGCCTGGCGCGCGCACGGCCCAACTGCGAGGTCGGTTTCCCCGTCGATCTCATGCTCGACGACCGACCCGCCGCCGAAGACCTCCACGACGACGCCCGGCCCGACCACGAGGCCCGCATCGTCGGGCTGCTCGGGGGTCTGGAGAACGCTGGACACGGGAACACGCACCTGCCCGCCTCGCGGCACCGCCACGCGCCGGAACTCCGGCTCGTCCTGTCCGCCCGGCATCACCGTGACGACGGCGCGCGCGTCGGCATTGCCCTCGTTGGCGATGATGATCGTCTCGTCGGCGCGACCGCCGGGAGCGCCGGTGCCCTCGGCGCAGTACCAGGTCGCAGACACGGTGTCGGGCTCGGCGACGGTCGGCACGGCAGCTGCGATCGTGTTGTCGCCGCGCGCCGTCGTCGACGTGTCGGTGCCGCTGAGGCCCAACGCGACCGCAATCGCAATGCACGCACCCACAACGAGCAATACGGGGAGGCGTCGCAGCTCGCGACCGGGCGTACGGGTCGGCGCGCCGCCGCGCCGGGCCGGGCGACGGCCCGGCGTGGGGGGCGGCGTGGTCACAGGTTCGGTCTCCGGACCCGAGGAGGACGAGCGCGTCGCGTGGCGCTGCTCCGCCACCCGACGACGAGGAACGTCAGCACCAGCAGCACCTGGACGGCGATCAGCCCGTAGCGACGAAGCTGATCGCCGTAGCCGATCGACACCGACGCGCGTTCGGACGCCGTGAAGCCATTCGACCATCCGAACGGCTTTACGTGCCGGAGCGTCTTCCCCCCGACGGTCGCGCTCCAGTCACCGTCGAACGCCTCGCTCCACATCACCAGGCCGGGACCGGTCGGCGCGGAGTCCGAGGGTGACCCGCGCACCGCGGTGACACCACCGACGTCGGCGCGAAGCGCGGCGCCGGTCGGGTTCTTCGATCCGAGCGGGACACCGTCGGCGTCGGCAAGGCGGACCGTGCCCGGCGTCGGGATCCAAGCAGTGTTCTCGTAGAGAGCGAGGCCGGACGGCGCCTCGAGCCGGGCGAGGTCGAGCTGGCTCGCGAGCGCGGCCGGCAGCCCTGCCGGGGGTGCCTGGGCTGATGCGCCGGGCCCGGCCCGGATCGGCATCGCGACGTAGCGGACACCCATCGGCGCGACGAGGTGACCGAGACGATCCGTGCGGCCTTCGGAGGCCAGCTCGACCGCGTCGCCGACCAGGCCGTCGGCCCGGCCGGACGGGGCCCGCCACAGCTCGCGCGCGTCGCCCGACCCGTTCCGGGTGAGCGTGTAGCCGGTGCCGTCGTCGGCGACGAACGGATCCAGCGGGAGCAGCGTCGGGTCTCCCACCCACAGCACCCGGAAGCCGCCGCTGTCCCGCTCCGTCTGCAGGAACGCGAGCGCGTCGGGCCAGTCGCCGTCCGGCGCCCTCCAGCGGCCGTCGCCGGCGTCGGCCGCGAAGCCGAGGATCCCGAGCGCGAACCCGGCGGCGGCGACGGCGGCAACCGCCTGGCGGAGGCCGAAGCCCCGCCCGCGGACGTCTTCGACGAACACGCTCACTCCCAGTCCGGCGGCCACCGCCACGCCCAGCGCAGCCAGAGAGAGCGCCGCCTCCGGGGCCGGGACCGAGACGTCGGGAGCGAAACGCGCCGGCAGCCAGACCAGCGCCCAGCCGATGAGCGCCATGATCCAAGCGCGCGTCGCCCACGTGAAGCGCGGTCCCCGACCGAGGAGGAGCGCCAGGGAGCCCGCCGCGACGAAACCCCAGGCCGCCCATCCCGCGCCGGCCGGGCCGCTATGGAAGCGCAACACGTCGGCGAGGTCGAGAGGGGGACGGAACGAGAAACCGAGCGCGGCCGGGTCGCCCCCTGCGCTGAGCAGCGCCACCGACCACGGCACCAACAACAGGGCGGCGATGACGATGCCGACGACCGACGCGACGAGCACCCGCACGCCGAGGCGGACGCCACCGACGAGCGGTGCCGAGAGGATGATCGCCGCCGCCGCCGAGAGCAGCAGGAGCGGCGCGAGCGGATACCACGCCGTGGTGAACGCGAGAAGCGCGCCCAGCCCGAGCAGGCCGGTCAGGGCGCGTCGACGCTGCTCCGCGCCGCGTACCCGCTCCCCGTGCCGCACCGCCATCGAGATCACGAACGGTCCCAGCGCGAACAGCACGAGCGGCCCGAGGCGCCCGGCGGCGACCGCGTTCCGCGGGACTGGATTGATCGTGTACGCGAGGGCCGCAACGACCGCAGGGGCCGACGCTTGCGTGATGCCGCGCGTCAACCGGTATGCGCCGAACCCGCCGATAGGAAACGCGAGCACGACGACGAGTGTGCGAGCGAGACCGTCGGCGCCGAACAGGGCCGTAGTGATACCGGCCATCGCCACGAGTCCCGGTGGCGCGGCGGTCGACGAGCCGAGGCCCGTGTACCGCCAGCCCGAAGCGTACGTCGACAGCATGTCGAGGATTCCCGGCCAGCGCGCGAATGTGCCGACGGCCGGGACGCCGCCGGTGAGCAAGTGGCGCGAGCCGATGACCCAGACGAGCGCGAGCACGGCGGCCAGCGCGAACAGGGGCTGCCGGGTTCTCTCCGTTGCCGCGCTCACGGCGGAGCGGCCCGCGTCCGCGAACGAGCGCACGCGGTCGTCGGTCGCGACGTGCTCGGCGACGAACCCGCGCAGTCGCGCGCCCCGCGCCCGGAGGTCGTGCAGCTCGCGGTCATCGATGCGGCGATCTCGGCGCGCCTGCCGCCGCGCTCGCCGTATCCCCCGGAAGTGCCGGAGGTTCCACCACCATGCGCCGAGCGCAGAACGCACGCGGCCGCGGCGCAACGTGATCGTCAGCAGCAACGCCTCGACGAACGACGCCGCGACGCCGACCGGCACGACCCACAGCAATGTCCTCGCCGACGACAGCGTGAGCACGGTGCGGATCCGGTTGCGGGCCATGGTGGCCGCGTCGAGCGCGGCGCCGTCGCCACGATCCCCCGCCGCCTGGTGATGTTGCACGCGCGCGTCCGGAGCGACCAAGACGCGCGCGCCCGCCAGGCGGGCGCGCCAGCACAGGTCGAGGTCCTCGGCTCCGGGGAACCGCGCGGCATCGAAGCCACCGAGCTCGTGGAACAGGTCGGTGCGCACGAGCATGGCGGCGTCCGAGACGTAGAAGACGTCACGAACGCCGTCGTGCTGCTCCTGGTCGAGCTCGCCGGGCTCGATCCCGGTGTGCGGGGTACCGAACCGATCGATGCTGCGCCCGACCTCCAGCAACACGTCGGGGTCGTCGGCGTCCACGATCTTCGGGCCGACGATGCCTGCGTTCGAGCGGTACGCCTCCTCGAGCATCAGGCGCACGACTCCGGGATCGAGCACGACGTCGTCGTGGCAGATGAGCAGGAAGGTGGCGTTCCGGATGGTGTAGAGCGCCTCGTTGGCCGCCGCCGCGAAGCCCGAGTGCGGGACCCGGCGGACGAACGCTTCCGGCAGGGCGCCGGCGATGCGGTCGCTCGGGTCCTCGTCCGAGGCCGCGTCGACGACGAGCACCGCCACGCTCGGGTAGTCCTGGCTCCGGAGCGACCCGAGTGCCCGTTCGAGCCACGATCCGGGGTTCCGCGTGACCACGACGGCGGCCACGGTCGGGATCTCGATGCGGGCCTGACCGCCGCCCTCGTCGCCGTGTCCCGGGAGAGCCTGCGTGCCGGGCGATTCCGCCGTCGCCATGACTGCGGCGGAGCTTACAACTGGCCTGCGCTCGTGACTCCGGTCACGAGCGCTTGCAACTGTTTATCACTTCCGTTATTGTGGCAAGCATCGAGACCGGCGCTGGTGTGCCGGGTGTCCCGCACACCTCCGGAATCGACACGAATCCCCCGAGGCCAGTCGTTGGCCACCAAGGAGAGTCACCAGATGGACTTCGACCCCGGCAAGACACTCAAGGACGCCGCATACATCACCGTCGGCGTCGGCGTCACCGCGTTCCAGCAGGGCCAGGTCCGCCGACGTGAGGTACAGAAGAAGGTCACCGACCACGCGAAGGAGACCAGCACCTACCTCACTACCCGCGCCCAGGACGGCCGGGTCAAGCTCGAGACCCTCGCCAACGACGTCCGCGCCAAGGCGAGCGCGGCGCGCGATGACGTCACCGGCCGGGTCGAGCCCCTCGTGGGCGACCTGGGCCAGCGGGTCCAGCCCATCGTCGAGCAGCTCCAGACCGTTCCCGCCCAGGTGAAGCAGGCCGCCGAGGCCGGCGTCAGCCGGGCCAAGGAGCTCGTGAACCGCGCCGCCTGACGGCACGCAGCGTCCCCCCGTCGCCGAGGCCCCCTTCACCGGGGCCTCGGCGCGCGTCGGGACAACTACATTCGCAAGCATGCTGGCGGCGCTCGCAGGCGGCGTGGGGGCCGCCCGGTTCCTTCGGGGGCTGGTCCAGGTCGTCCCACCCGACGACATCACCGTGATCGTGAACACGGGCGACGACGACTGGTTCCACGGGCTCCTCGTGTGCCCCGATCTCGACACCGTCACGTACACGCTGGCTGGGGTCGAGAACCCCGACACGGGGTGGGGCCTCGACGGGGAGACGTTCGCGGCGATCGACGCGCTCGAGCGCTACGCCCTGCCGACGTGGTTCCGGCTCGGCGACCGCGACCTCGCCACACACCTGTACCGCAGCGAACGCGTGCGAGCGGGCGCTTCCCTGTCGACGATCGCGGCCGAGATCGCCGCGGCATGGGACGTGCGGTCACGCCTCCTTCCGATGAGCGACGACCCCGTCTCGACCCGCATCGACGTACGGACCGGCGGCGGCTCGGTGTCGGAGCTGCACATGCAGGAGTGGTTCGTGCGCGAGCGAGCCGAGCCGCCGGTCGTCGCCGTGCGTTTCGAGGGCGTCGACCGTGCCGCCGCCGCGCCGGGCGTGCTCGAAGCATTGGAAGAGGCCGACACGATCATCGTGTGCCCGAGCAACCCGGTGATCTCGATCGGGCCGATCCTCGCCGTCCCCGGCGTGCGTGACGCGCTACGGCGCCGGCGCGACCGGGTCGTCGGCGTCAGCCCGATCATCGCCGGCGCGCCGGTGAAGGGCCCCGCCGACCGGCTCATGGGTCCTCTCGGCATGGAGGTGTCGTGCGTAGGCGTCGCGCGCGCATACCGAGACTTCTGCTCGGCGCTCGTCATCGACGGCGGCGACACCGCTCGTTCGCCCGAGGTCGAGGCGCTCGGCGTCCACGCCGTTGTCACCGACACCCTCATGCGCGACGCGCGTGTCGCCGCCGCGCTGGCGCGGAACACGCTCGACGCCGTCGCCTGAATGCCGGCGCTGACGATCTTCCCGATCGAGCGCGTGCCCGAAGTGCGAGCCGGCGACGTCCTCGCCGAGCTGCTGGTCGCGGCGGCGCGCGCGCAGGGCACGCCGTTCGAGCAGCGCGACTGCATCGTCGTGACGCAGAAGGTCGTGTCGAAGGCAGAAGGTCGGGTCGTGCCGCTCGACGCCTCCGACCCCGGGGCGCGTCGCGCGCTGATCGAGTCCGAGTCGGCCCGCGTGCTGCGGCGCCGGGACGAGCTCATCATCAGCGAGACTCGTCACGGGTTCGTGTGCGCGAACGCCGGGGTCGACCTGTCGAACATCCCCGACGGGCAGGCCGCGTTGCTCCCCGTCGACCCCGACCGCTCGGCCCGGCGCGTCCGGGACGGGATCCGGGCCCACGCCGGTGTCGACGTAGCCGTGATTGTGTCCGACACGTTCGGGCGTGCGTGGCGCGTCGGGCTCACCGACGTCGCCATCGGCGTGTCGGGGCTCGCGGCCGTGGTCGACCTGCGCGGGCAGTCCGATGCCCACGGCCGCGCGCTCCAGGTCACCGAGATCGCGCTCGCCGACGAGATCGCCGGCGCCGCCGAGCTCGTGAAGGGCAAGGCGGCGCAGGTGCCGGCGGCGGTCGTGCGTGGCCTCGAGGCGGGGTGGTTCCGCGAGGGGTCGGCGCGGGAGCTCGTCCGTCCCCCGGCGGAGGACTTGTTCCGCTGATGCCCGGGCGCGTTCCCGCGTTCATCGAGGCGCGGCGGTCGATCCGGGCGTTCCTCCCCGATCCCGTCCCCCGTTCCGATCTCGACCGGCTCGTCGAGGCGGCGTGCCTCGCGCCTGCGCCACACCATTCGCGCCCCTGGCGCTGGGTCGTCGTCGACGCGCACGAGCGCAAGGAGGCGCTCGCCCGCGGCATGGGCGACCGGTGGCGCCGTGACCTCGAAGGCGACGGCGTGCCACCGGCGCGCGTCGATGAGCTGGTCGCCGCCTCGCACAGGAAGCTGACCGGCGCCCCTGCACTCGTGCTCGGCTGCCTTACGTGGGAGGGCCTCGACCGCTACCCGGACGAGGCCCGGCAGCTCGCCGAGTGGGGCATGGCGCTCCTGTCCCTCGGCGCCGCGGTGGAGAACCTCATGCTCGCAGCAGCCGCCGCCGACCTGGCGTCGTGCTGGGTCGCGGCGCCGATCTTCTGCCCCGCCGAGGCGCGCGACGCGCTCTCGCTCCCGGCGGATTGGTTGCCGCACGCGCTCGTCCTCGTGGGTCGCCGAGACCCCGCGTACACGGCGCCCACTCGTCCGCCCGTACCGCTCGACGAGCTCCGAGCGTTCGGCTGACCACGGTCCGAACATCTTGGCGTCGCACAGCCCGGATTCTTGGGGTTCTGCGACGCCAAACCGTTAGCGGCGGGATCCGACGGGGGCGGTTCGGAACCAGGCGATCGTGCGGCGCAACCCGTCCTCGAGAGGCGTCCACGGCTTCCAGTCCAGGTGGTTGGCGGCGCGCGCGGGATCGAGCGCCGAGCGCTGCAGCTCGCCGGGGCGCGCCATCGCGTACCGGGCAGGCTCGTCGAACGAGACGAGTCGCGCCATCGTGTCGAACAGGTCCTGCACCGCGGTCTCGACGCCGGTGCCGATGTTCAGGATGAGGCCGTCGCCGCGGTCGGCGGCGCGCACGAATGCGTCGACGACGTCGTCGACGTAGACGAAATCGCGCGTCTGATCGCCGTCGCCGAAGATCGTCGGGCGCAACGGCTGAAGCAGCTGCCCGGCGAAGATGGCGATCACACCCGCCTCGCCGTGCGGGTCCTGGCGCGGGCCGTACACGTTGGCCAACGCCAGCACCGTGTACTCGATCCCGTGGACGGCCCGGTAGTAGTGGAGGTAGTCGCCCACCGCCTTCTTCGACACGCCGTACGGCGACCCGGGCGCCTGGCGGTGGTCCTCGCCGACGGGCACCTCGTCGGGCACGCCGTACAGCGTCCCGCCGGAGCCAGCGAACACGACCTTGCGCGCTCCCGCCTCCACCGCGGCCTCGAAGACGTTGAGCGACCCCTGGATGTTGATCTCGGCATCGAGCGTGGGGTGCGCCACGGACTCGCGCACGGAGGCCTGCGCCGCGAGATGGAAGATGGTGTCGGGCCGCCGCCGGATGATGAGCTCGCCGATGTCGGGTCGACGGATGTCGAGGCGGTGGAACGTGAAGCGGTGGTCGCGACTCGCCCGGGCATCGGCCAGGTTCGCGAGCGTGCCCGTCGAGAGGTCGTCGACGGCGTCGACCTCCCAGTCCTCGGCGAGCAACCGGTCCACGAGGGTGGAGCCGATGAAGCCGGCGCCGCCGGTGACCAGAGCTCTCACGGGGTCGTGGAGGCCTGGACCGGCACCCGAGCGCCGGAGAGCCTCGATCCTGCCGCGATGACGACGGACGCGCCGATGATCGTGCCACCGGCGGCGACCGCCCCGGGCTCGAGGGTTGCCTCGCGACCGATCACCGCGTCGAGCGCCGACGCCTCGTTCGCGACGCACGCGCGTTCGAGCATGACCGACCGAACCACGCTGCCGCCCTTCCCGACCGAGCACGCGGGGCCGAGCACGGCCTGACTCACCCGTGCCCCCGACGCGACGCTGGCGCCGGGGCCGAGCAGCACCGGGGGCTCGACGCGCGCGTCGGCGGCGATCGATGCGCTTCCCTGCTGCCAGACGCCGCGGGCCGCCTCGACCGCGCCGGGCACGGGCGGCGCCCCGAGCGCGCCCGCCAGCACGTCGGCGTGGGCCTCGAGGTACTTCTCGGGCGTTCCGATGTCGATCCAGTAGGCGTCGCTCTGCGAGGCGAACAGACGGCCGGGCCGGTCCAGCATGCGGGGAAACGTCTCGCGTTCGACCGAGACGGTCAAGCGCGGCGGGATGCGGTCGAGCACCGACGGCTCGAGGACGTAGGTGCCCGCGTTGATCCATTGGCTGGGCACGCGGCCCGGCGGCGGCTTCTCCACGAACGCCATCACTTCGCCGTTCGATCGTGTCGGCACGACGCCGAACGCGGACGGATCTTCGACGCGACAGAGGTGGATGGTCGCCTCACCGCCGTGCGCGTCGTGGAATCGCACCATCTCGGTGAGATCGAGCGTTGTCAGGACGTCGCCGTTGCACACGACGAAGCGCTCTTCGATCCCTCCGACCTCGGCGGCGTAGCGAATGCCGCCCGCGGTGCCGAGCGCGTCGTCCTCCACCGCGTAGCGAAGGGTGAGGTTGCCGAATCGGTCGTCCGGGAACCGTGCCGCGAACGCGTCGGGCAGGTACCCGAGCGAGAGCACCACCTCCTCGATGCCGTGCCGGTCGAGCCACGCCAGCTGCCGCTCGAGGAACGGCTGGTTTGCGATCGGCAAGAGCGGCTTCGGCGTCGTGTAGGTGAGCGGGCGGAGCCGGGTGCCCTCGCCACCCACGAGGACAACGGCTCTCACGAGGACGGTGGTACGGAGGATGGTGCCCCGGTCTCGTCGACCGGCGTCTGCAGGGCCTGCTCGTTGGGCGGAGGTCCGGCGGTGGCTTCGAGCGACTCGAGCGTCGTGCCCGCCGGTTCGAACGCCAGGACGATCTTGTTCTGGTCCTTCGGTTGGTAGTCGGACGGGTCACCCGACTGCTTCTTTCCGTTCACGTACCAGGTCAGCGTGCTCTTCTGCTTCGTGCCGTCGGGCTGCGTGCACTCGTCTCCCTTCTTCTCCTGCACGCGCTTCCCGTCGGCGGGCCACAGGTCGAGCGAGTCCGAGCTGGCCGACCATCCGCCGTAGTCGAGGAAGCGGCCCACGGTCGCGTTGCTGCCGCTTTCCGAGGAGTTGAAGGGGTGGATGTGGATCAGGCCGTCCGCGTGGGAGTGGATGCCGACGCGGACCTGGCTGTTGCCGGCCTTGGCCTCGAACTCGGGCGCCGGTGGGAGCCACTGACCACACACGTTCACGTCGAGGGAGGCGTGCCAGTGGTCCCCGGCCTCGCCCGTGGCCTCGTTGCCGGGTCGGGGTGCGGCGTCCGCCGACTCGCGCCGGCTGGCGACGGTCCAGACGAGCAACGCGATGCCGACGACGGCGACGAGCGCGATGCCCATGTTCCAGCCGAACGACCCCCCGCGGCGCTTGGGCTTACGGTAACGAGCCCGGGCCTGCGCCCGGGCGTAACGGTTGCGGGACTTCGGCATGACGTGCCGAGATTACCCGGTCACCTGTGGCGGTCTTGGTCGGCGCCGAAGGGCGTGGTCGGCCATCGCGAGCGCGGCTCGCAGCGCGAGGAAGGCGGCCGCGAGCGGTAACGCGAGGCGGCGGGCCCCGCGCCATCGCTTCGATGCGAAGCGGTACAGCGACCGATGGTGCTCGGTGATCATGCGGTACGGGTGCTTCGCCGTCGTGGCTCCCTGCACGTGCGTCACGACCGCGCCCGGCTCGTACCCGACCCGCCAGCCGCGCTCACGGAGTTGCCAGCACAGGTCGACGTCCTCGACGTACATGAAGTACCGCTCGTCCCACCCGCCCACTGTCTCGAGCGCGTCGCGCCGGAGCCAGACGGCGGCGCCCGAGACCCAGTCGACGTCGCGGGGGCGGTCCGGGTCCGCATCCAGTTGCCGGTACCGCCGGGTGAACGGGTTGGTCCGCCAGACGAGCCCGAGGAGCCCATGACCGACCGCATCCCGCACCCGCGGCTCGGAGCGCGCCGAGGGGTAGACGGTCCCGTCGGTGTTGCGGATCAGCGGTCCGACGGCTCCGAGGTCGGGCTCCGACGCGATGCGTCGCGTCAGGGCACCGGCGGCGCCCTCCTGAACCTCGAGGTCGGGGTTGCACACGGCGACCGCCGGCGCGTCGGTGGCGGCGATCCCGAGGTTGGCGGCGCGGGCGTAGCCGAGGTTCGCGCCCGGGTGCAGCACCGTCACCGCCGGGAAGGAGCGCGCCACGTCCGCCGCCGAGCCGTCGGACGAGCCGTTGTCCACCACGACGACCTCCGGCGGGTGGCCGGCACTGGTGTCGGCGAGCAGCGACCGGACGCAGTCGCGCAGTGCCGAGCCCGCTTCGTAGTTGATGACGACCGCGGCCCAACCCAACTCGGTCTCGCTCGCCGGCACTAGTCGACGAACCGGTATTTCACGAGCGTCCACAGGGCGGTGACGCCGTCCTGCCAGGTGATCTTCTTGCCTTCGTTCAGCTCACGACCGGCGTACGAGATCGGGACCTCGTAGATGCGGATGCCGCGGCGGAGCACCTTGGCGGTGAACTCGGGCTCGAAGTCGAAGCGGTCGGCTTGTAGGCGAACGCCATCGAGCACGCGGCGATCGAACAGCTTGTAGCAGGTCTCCATGTCGGACAACGTGCTGTTGTACAGCACGTTGGTGACGAGCGACAGGAACCGGTTGCCCACCCAGTGCAGGAACAGCATGTTGCGACGCTCGCCAGTGAAGCGAGAGCCGTAGACGACGCGGGCGCGGCCCTTGAGCACGGGTGCGAGCAACCGCGGCCAGTCCTCGGGGTCGTACTCGAGGTCGGCGTCCTGGACGAGCACGAGATCGCCGGTCGCGCTCTCGAGGCCGGTGCGGATCGCGGCCCCCTTGCCCCGGTTCTGGTGATGGCGGAGCACACGCACCGTGCTGTCGCGTAGTTGAGTGAGGACGTCGGCGGTTCCGTCGTCGCTGCCGTCGTCGACGACCACGATCTCGCGCTCGATGGGTAGCGCCACCGACCGCATCCGGCGCACGATCTCCGCCACCGTGCTCCGCTCGTTGAAGACGGGAACGATGATCGACAGCGTGCGGAACCGGTCCGCGGTCTCGTCGTTAATGCCGTCCTCGCTCACGCTCGCTCCCGAACCACTCGTAGGTGCGGGCGAGACCTTCGCGGAGGTCGACCTCGGGGCGCCAACCGAGGACTTCGGTGGCGAGCGTGATGTCGGGCCGGCGCCGCGCCGGATCGTCGACGGGCAACGGCTCGAACACGATCTCGGAGCCTGATGCCGTGACCTCGATGACGGTGCAGGCGAGCTCCAGCACGGTGAACTCGTCCGGGTTCCCGATGTTCATCGGACCGGTCCAGTCGGAGTCGAGGAGCGCGAGGAGGCCGCGTACCTCGTCGTCGACGTAGCAGTACGACCGTGTCTGTGATCCGTCGCCGTACACCGTCAGCGGCTTACCGTCCATGGCCTGGACCAAGAAGTTCGAGACGACGCGCCCGTCGCCCGCTCGCAGACAGGGCCCATAGCTATTGAAGATGCGCACGATCTTGACGTCGAGGCCGTGCGTGCGGTGGTAGGCCATCGCCATCGCCTCGGCGAAGCGCTTCGCCTCGTCGTACACGCCACGCGGACCGACCGGGTTGACGTGACCCCAGTACCCCTCGTCCTGCGGATGCACCTGCGGATCGCCGTAGACCTCGCTCGTGGACGCAAGGAGATACCGGGCGCCGGTGGCCTTGGCGAGACCGAGGGTGTTGTGCGTGCCGAGCGAACCGACCTTCAGGGTCTTGATCGGGTACTCGAGGTAGTCGCGGGGACTCGCGGGGCTGGCGAAGTGCAGGACGGCGTCCACTCCACCGTCGACCGCGAAGAACTCCGTGACGTCGTGCTCCTTGAACTGGAACTCCGCCGTCTCGAGGAGATCCTCGATGTTCTCGATCCGGCCCGTGAGCAGGCTGTCGACCGCCAGGACGTCCCACCCGCGGCGGACGAGCGCCCGGCAGAGGTGGGAGCCGAGGAAGCCGGCGCCACCGGTGACGACCGCCCGGGGCATCAGCGGCCGATGCCTTCGTAGGTGAAGCCCCGCTTGCGCATAGCGGCGGGGTCGAGGAGGTTGCGGGCGTCGACGATGCGGCGGGCGCGCATCAGCTCGCCCACACGATCGAAGTCGAGCCAGCGGAACTCGTCCCACTCGGTGAGCACGACGACGACGTCGGCGGCGGTGCACGCCTCGTAGGCGTCGGCGGCGACGTCGAGGTCCGCCACCCAATCGCGCGCCCGCTCCCCCGAGACCGGGTCGTAGGCGCGGACCTCGGCGCCCTCGGTGAGCAGGGTCGACGCCACGCCGAGGGCGGGCGAGTCACGGAGGTCGTCGGTGTTCGCTTTGAATGTCAGGCCCCAGAGCGCGACGCGCGTCCCGGTGAGCCCGGCCGGCAGGGCGGCCCGGATCTTGTCGACGATCCGTCCGTGCTGGAGCGCGTTCACCTCTGCCACCGCGCCCAGCAGGTGGAACTCGTAGCCGGACTGTGCCGACGTGTGGAGCAGCGCGGCGACGTCCTTCGGGAGGCACGACCCGCCGAAGCCAGGACCGGGGTGGAGGAACTCGAAGCCGATGCGGGGGTCGTAGCCGATGCCCAGCGCGACCTCGCGCACGTCGGCGCTCACCGCCTCACACAGGTTGGCCATCTCGTTGATGAAGGACACCTTCGTAGCCAGGAAGGCGTTCGACGCGTACTTGATCAACTCGGCCGACGCCGCGTCGGTCACGAGGATCGGTGCCCGCAGGCTCCGGTAGAGCTCGGACACGCGTACGGCGACGCCCGTGTCCTGGCAGCCGATGACAACGCGATGGGGCTCGAGGAAATCGCGCACCGCGGTGCCCTCGCGGAGGAACTCCGGATTCGACGCGACCCCGACGTCGCCTGCGGGAACGCCCGCTTCGCCGAG
>DATFPZ010000292.1:0-7214 GCA_035264545.1 Acidimicrobiia bacterium | reverse complement strand
CCGTTCGCGTTCCCCCAGATCACGCGACTCGTCACGGGCAAGTTCCCGACCGACGACGGCTTCAAGGCCGAGCGACGCACGTTCCTGCAGCGGTTGACGGCACGTCTCGACGCATAGCCGGTCGCGCCGGCGTCAGCGCTCGGGCTCGCCCTCTTCGCCGTCCGGAGGGCGGACGACGGCGACCGAACGTTCCGGGTGGTCGAAATCGATCACGACTTCCAGATCGCGGGGCGGCGCCGCCGGAGCCTCGTTCACGATCGTGACCTCTTCCTTCTCGGGGCGGCCCTCGAGCGCGTCACGCAGGCCGAGGAGCCCGGCGGCAACGACTGCTCCCGTGGCCGAGCGTCGAAAGCGGTCGACCGGTCGGCCGGTCGCGTCGGTCCCTTCGACCTCGCCTTCGTCGTCAACCGTTTCCGGCTCGTCGCGGTCGAAATCCTCCACGCCCCCACCGTATGCGGGATCTCGGGAGGAACGATCGCAGCCGCCGCGGGCCTAGCCTGCGCCCTGGACCACGGGGGTGAGCCATGAGCGAATGGGCAGAGTTCGGCGGTGTCATCGGCCGGTACCGCAACGAGTCGACGCCGTGGTGGCCGGACCCGGTGCGCCCGCCCGCGGGAGCGCCGAACGTGCTGGTCGTCCTGCTCGACGACGTGGGCTTTGCACAGCTCGGCTGCTTCGGGTCCGACATAGCAACCCCCACGTTCGACCGGTTGGCCGCGAACGGCCTGCGCTACACGAACTTCCACACCACCGCGCTGTGCTCGCCGACGCGCGCTTGCGTCCTCACCGGGCGCAACCACCACCGCGTGGGCATGGGCCGGATCACCGATCTCGCCACGGGCTTCCCCGGTTACCACGCCCGCATCGGCAAGGAGCACGGCTTCCTCTCGGAGGTGCTCGGACCGCTCGGCTACGGCGCGTACGCCGTCGGCAAGTGGCACCTCACCCCGGACGACGAGCGACACCTCGGCGCGTCGCGAGCCCGGTGGCCGTTGCGGCGCGGCTTCGACCGCTTCTACGGCTTCTTCGGCGGTGAGACGCACCAGTTCGCGCCGTCGCTCGTGCACGACAACCACCGGGTGGCGCCGCCGCGGTCGTGGGAGGACGGCTACCACCTCAGCGAGGACATCGCCGACCGGGCGATCGAGTTCGTCGCCGATCTCGAGGCTGCCGATCCCGACAAGCCGTTCTTCCTCTATCTCTGCACGGGCGCCTGCCACTCCCCTCATCACGCTCCGCCGGACTGGATCGAGCGGTACCGCGGGCACTTCGACGCCGGCTGGGACGTGTGGCGGGAGGCGACCTTCGCCCGTCAGCAAGCGCTCGGCCTGCTGCCCGAAGGGACCGAGCTCTCGCCGCGCCCCGAGTGGGTGCCGGCTTGGGACTCGCTCCCGCCCGACGAGCAGCGCGTGGCGGCGCGCTTCATGGAGTGCTTCGCTGCCTTCTTGAGCCACGCCGACCATCACATCGGGCGCGTACTCGACTTCCTCGACGAGATCGGACGGCTCGACGACACGCTCGTGTTCGCGCTGTCGGACAACGGGGCGTCGTCGGAGGGTGGGAAGCACGGCTCGATCAACGATTCCCGCCCGTGGAACCTCGCCGGCCGTCCGGTCGACGAGGCCGTCGCCCGCATCGACGAGATCGGCGGACCGACGGCACACAACAACTACCCGTGGGGCTGGACGGTGGCCGGCAACACCCCGTTTCGGCGTTGGAAGCGCGAGGTGCACGAGGGTGGCGTCGCCGATCCGCTCATCGTCTCGTGGCCGGCGCGCATCGACGCGCGGGGCGAGATGCGCCGCCAGTACGTGCACGCGGTCGACCTGGCGCCGACCGTCCTCGACGTTCTCGGCGTCGAGGCGCCCGACGAGATCGACGGCGTCGCGCAGACACCGATCGACGGCGTGCCGTTCACGAGCACGTTCGACGATGCAGCGGCCCCGAGCATCCGCGACACGCAGTACTTCGAGATGTTCGGCTGCCGCGCCCTGTACCACGACGGCTGGAAGGCCGTCGTCTACCACCCGATGTTCGATCAGTCGGTGCCGTACGCGAACGACGACACGTGGGAGCTGTACCACGTGGCCGAGGACGCGTCGGAGTGCCACGACGTCGCCGCCGAGCATCCCGAGAAGCTTCGCGAGCTCGTCGCGCGCTGGTGGGCCGAAGCGGAGCGGAACCACGTGCTGCCGCTCGACAACGCGCCGTTCGACCGCATCTTCGGCGACGAGCGTCCCGGCATCGACGGGCGGCGCACGTACGTGTACTACCCGTTCGCGGGGCCGGTCACCGAGGAGGCGGCGGTCAACGTGCGCAACCGCTCGCACCGCATCACCGCCGAGATCGAGGTGCCCGACGGCGGCGCCGAGGGGATCCTGCTCGCGCAGGGATCGGCGCTCGGCGGGTACGTGCTCTTCGTGCTCGACGGCCGGCTGCACTACGCGCACAACTACGTCGGCCTCGAGGAGCACCGCATCGCGTCGTCGACCGAGCTCGCGCCGGGACGGCACACCGTGACGTTCCGCTTCGACAAGACCGGCGAGCACCAGGGTCGCGGCACCCTGCTCGTCGACGGCGACGAGGTCGGCGCCGGCGACATCCCCCGCTTCACGCCGACGCGCTTCTCGATCACCGACGCCGGCCTGTGCTGCGGCTACGACTTCGCGATGCCCGTGACGGCCGACTACCGAGCCCCGTTCCGCTTCACCGGCCGGCTCCACCGCGTGGTCGTCGACGTCGACGGCGAGCCCTTCGTCGACGCCGAAGCCGAAGCCGACCTGGCCCTGCGCGCGCAGTAGCCCGCGCCGATGCGTGCACGGCGTTCGCTCAGCCGGCTTCCTGCACGCATCAAGAGGGGAAGCGCAAGCGGATGCGGGTGCCGGCGTCGGCGGGGGTCTCGACGGCGATGGTGGCGTTGTGCTGGTCGGCGATCTGGCGGACGATGGCGAGGCCGAGGCCGGATCCGGGGGTGCCCCGGGCGCGCTCTGCCCGCCAGAAACGGTCGAACACGAACGGGACGTCCTCGGGGGCGATGCCGGGGCCGTGGTCGCGCACGGTGACCTCACCGTCCTGCACCGCGACGTCGACCTGACCGGAGGGCGGGCTCCATTTGCCGGCATTGTCGAGCAGGTTGCTGACGGCGCGTTCGATCCGGTTGCCGGCGCCGCGCACCACACTCGGCGTGAGATCGGTCACGAAGCGCACGTCGGGCCAGTGGAACGAAGCTTCCTCGACCGCGCCGGCCACGACACCGTCGAGCTGCACGTCGCCGATCTCGTCGTCGATCGGCTCGTCGCCCCGGGCGATCTCCATCATCCCGCCGATCATCGCCGACACCTCCACGATCTGCGCGTTGACGTCACGAACGAGCCGATCCCGGTCGGCAGGATCGAGGCTCTCGTTGCGCACGAGGACTTCGATGTTCGTGCGCAAGCTCGTGAGCGGGGTTCGCAGCTCGTGCCCCGCGTCCGCCGCGAGGCGCCGCTGCGCGCGTTGCGACTCGTCGAGCGCTTCGAGCATCTCGTTGAAGCTCCCCGCCAGCCGGCCGACCTCGTCGTTCCCGGTCGTCTCGATGCGGCGCGACAGGTCACGGGTCTCGGCCACGTCCTCCACCGCCGCGGTCAGGCGCCGGACGGGGCGGAGCGCGGCGCGCGCCACGATGAACCCGAGGACGGCAGCCACCAGCACGCCAACCAGTGCCGTCACGAGCAGGGCCAGCCCCATGTCGCTGATGACGGCGTTGGTCTCGGTGAGCGGCCGCGCGACCTGCAGCGCCATGTTCCGGTTGAACCGCGTCGTGTAGACGCGCAAAGGCGTCCCCGCCACGTCGACGTCCGCGAAGAACGACTCCTTCGTCCCCGTCGCGACCTCGGTGGTCCCGTCGATCAGCGGGATCTCCGTCGTATCGGGGCCGGTCCTGATCCGCCCCTGGTCGTCCACCGTCTGCACGAGACCGCCGGCGCCGCCGAGCGGTGGGGGACGGACGAACAGACTGTTCCCGTCGGGCCCGGCTTGGTTCGGCGCAGCCACGCCGCCCGGTCGATTCCGCTCCCGCACCACGGCGTTCGCGCGCTCGCGCAGGGTCGCATCGACCTCGCCGTGCAGCTCGCCTCTCGTGCGCGCGTACACGAAGAACGCAGCCGCCGTCACCGCGACCGCGACGGCCAGCGCCGCCGCCAGGACCAGCCGGGTGCGCAGGCTCATTGCTCGCGGAGGACGTACCCGACGCCGCGCACGGTCTGGATCAGCCGCGGCTCCCCATCCGCCTCGGTCTTGCGGCGGAGATAGCCGATGAAGACCTCCAGAGAGTTCGAGTCGGGACCGAAGTCGTAGCCCCAGACCCGCTCGAAGATCACGCTTCGAGGGAGGACGACGCGCGGATTGCGCACGAGGAGCTCGAGCAGGGCGAACTCGGTGCGAGTGAGGTCGAGGGGGCGGTCCCCGCACATGACCTCACGCGTGGTCGGGTCGAGACGGAGGTGCGCGTATTCGAGCACCCCGCTCGCGTCCGCTTCGGTGCGTCGTAGCAACGCGCGCAGTCGGGCCAAGAGCTCGTCGAGCGCGAACGGCTTGACCAGGTAATCGTCGGCGCCGGCGTCGAGCCCGGCGACGCGCTCGCCGACGGCGTCACGTGCCGTCAGCATGAGGACGGCGCTGCCGTCACCGGCTGCCCGCATCCGCCGGCACACCTCCAGGCCGTCGAGGTCGGGCAGCCGAAGGTCGAGGACGACGGCGTCGGCGGGATCGTCGTGTTGACGCTCGAGCGCCGGGAACCCGGCCCCGACGGCGTCCACGACGTACCCCTCGATGCGCAACGCCCGCTCGAGCGAGTCGAGCACCGCCGGGTCGTCGTCCACGACGAGAACGCGCATTGGCCAAGTCTGACCCGGGAACCTGAAGGGCTTGTGAAGCCCCAGGCCCCGGGCCGACTTGGTCACGGTTACGAGCTCTGGTTCTGGGACCGACCTTGCTCGCCGCTAGGGGGCGGACCGCCCGGGCCGCCGTCGTGGCCCTTGGGCTTCCCCTCGTTGACGAGTGTGGTGATGCGGTCCGACAGCGCGGACTTGCGCTCGTTCGCCTGGTCGGCGGTGAGCTTGCCGTCCTTGACGGCCTGATCGATGTGCTCGGTCGCGTCGGCGACCATGGCGTCGATCACCTTCTGCTTGTCGACGTTCCGGTCGTCGGCTACCTGGGCGATCGTCTTGCCGTCCCGTAGCTGCCCGCGCAGGTCGTCACTGCTGATCCCCAGCGCCTTGGCGGCGGCGTCGAGCTTCTGGCCGTGACCGCGTGGCCCCTCGCCCTTCGGCTTGCCCTCGTTGACGAGCGTCGTGATGCGCTCCTGAAGGTTCGCCTTGCGCTCGTTGGCCTGGTCGGCGGTGAGCTTGCCGTCCTGGACGGCCTGGTCGATGTGGGCGGTGGCGTCGGCGACCATCGCGTCGATCACCGTCTGCACGTCGACGCCCTGCTCCGGGGCGACCTGGGCGATCGTCTTGTCGCCTTCGAGCTTCGATCGCAGGTCATCGACGCTGAGGTTCAACGCCTTGGCGGCGGCGTCGAGCCCGGGACCGTGCCCGCCGGGCGGGCGGTCGGCCTCGGCCGGAGGCCGGTCGCCGCCGGTCTGGGCACCCGCCACCGCGGTGACACCGAGGACACCGCCGCCGGCGAGTCCCGCCGTCAGCGCGGCCGCGGCGAGGACCCGAGGGGTCCTGAGCTTGGAGCGCATGACAATTCCCTTCTGTCGGGGGGTTGGTTACCGGGCGCAGTCTCGGGGGCGGGCCTGAATGGCAGCTGAACGCGAGCTATGAGTTCGCCCAAGACCTACGCTGCGGCCCGAAGGGCACGAGAGCAGCACCACGCCGGATCCCCGCCATGGACTGGTTCGAGGCGCCCGAGTACTGGCTGAGCCGCTTCGTGTTCGAGCGCGCCCTCGGCGTCATCTACCTCGTCGCGTTCGTCGTCGCCGTCAACCAGTTCCGCCCCCTGCTCGGCGAGCGCGGCCTGCTTCCCGTGCCGCGATTCGTGCGCATGGTGCGGTTCCGGGACGCGCCGAGCCTGTTCCAATTCCGCTACTCGGACCGGCTCCTCGCCGTCGTCGCGTGGGCCGGCGTGGTGCTGGCGGCCAGCGTGATCGTCGGAGTGCCGCAGGCCGGGCCGATCTGGGCGCCCATCCTCGTTTGGCTCGCGCTGTGGGTGCTGTACGTGTCGGTCGTCAACGTCGGCCAGACGTTCTACTCGTTCGGCTGGGAGTCACTGCTGTGCGAGGTGGGCGCGCTGGCGATCCTCCTCGGCGACGCCCGCACCGCGCCGCCGGTCCTGCTCGTCTTCCTGATGCGGTGGCTGCTGTTCCGGCTCGAGTTCGGCGCCGGGCTCATCAAGTTGCGCGGCGACCGGTGCTGGCGCGATCTGACATGCCTCCACTACCACCACGAGACGCAGCCGATGCCGAACCCGTTGAGCTGGTTCTTCCACCACCTCCCCGGGCGCGCGCACAAGGTCGAGGTCCTGGCGAACCACTTCGCGCAGCTCGTGGTGCCGTTCTTCTTGTTCGCGCCGCAGCCAGTCGCCAGTGTGGCGGGCGGGATCATCGTGCTGACCCAGACGTGGCTGATCGTCTCGGGAAACTTCTCGTGGCTGAACTTCATCACGATCGTGCTGGCGATCTTCGCGTTCGGCGATGCCAGCCTCGGCTACGTGCTCCCGTTCGACCGTCCCGAGCTCGTCGCTTCTCCATCCTGGTACGAGGGACTTGTCATCGCACTGACTGTGCTCGTTGCGGTCCTGAGCTACTGGCCGATCCGCAACATGCTGTCGCGCCGGCAGCTCATGAACTTCAGCTTCAACCGACTGCACTTCGTCGGCACCTACGGCG
This sequence comes from Acidimicrobiia bacterium, assembly GCA_035264545.1. Taxonomy (GTDB): domain Bacteria; phylum Actinomycetota; class Acidimicrobiia; order IMCC26256; family JACDBD01; genus JALZAA01. The sequence goes on along the minus strand of DATFPZ010000292.1, from coordinate 343 downwards.
CGTTCGGCCACATCACCAAGGAGCGTTACGAGATCATCATCGAAGGGACCGACGACGCGGGTCCGTCCGAGACGTGGAAGGCGTACGAGTTCAAAGGGAAGCCGGGCGACCCGAAGCGCATGCCACCCCAGGTCGCGCCGTACCACCTGCGCCTCGACTGGCTCATGTGGTTCGCGGCGATGGGACCTCCCGACCGGTATCCGTGGATCGTCGAGCTCGTTGGGCGGCTGCTCGAGGGCGACACAGCCACGCTGAAGCTCCTCCGCAGCAACCCGTTCCCGGACGAGCCGCCGGTCCTCGTGCGGGCGCGCTTGTACCGCTACCGGTTCACGAGCCGCGCCGA
>DATFPZ010000291.1:0-2541 GCA_035264545.1 Acidimicrobiia bacterium | reverse complement strand
ACCGAGGAGATCGCCGTCATGCAGCGCGGCGGTCCCGCGGCCTGCGCTCCCTTCCAGGTGAAGGGGCAGACCGCGCTCGACCTCGGCTACGACGGCTTCGTCGTCTTCAACGACGCGGCGCGCGGCGACGCGCTCGTGACGATGTCCGTCTCGTCGCCGCTCCCGGGCGTGTTCGTCGGCCACTCGACCGGGCTGAAGATCTTCGGCGTGTCGAACGCCGGCGAGCTCACGCTCGGGCAAGCGGGCGAGCCGGTGTCGGTCTCCGGGGAGTTCGACGGGTGGGGCTACATCCACCTGTTCGACGCGCAGTCGCTCCGGGAGATCGACACGTACGCAGTCGCGGAGGCCAAGGACCCGGCCTATGCGAGCGGGTTCGGCGCGCTGAGCGTCCACGAGGTGACCTTCGACCGCACCGCCGATCTGGCCTACCTGTCCTGGTACGACGCGGGCTTCCGCGTCGTCCGCTACGGCCGCGGCGGGCTCGAGGAGGTCGGCCACTACATCGACGAGGGCGGCAACGACTTCTGGGGCGTCCAGATGCTGACGACGCGCCAGGGCCTGAACCTCGTCGCCGCCAGCGACCGCGACTCCGGGCTGTACGTCTTCCGGTACACCGGGCCGCGCTAGTCGCCTCTGGGACAGGGGAGCCGGGACCGTCCGGCTCCCCTTCCCGCTACCCGTGGGGTGCACAAACACGATCTCGCTGCAAATTCGCGCCTCCGCGAACGCTCGCCTCCGTGACCCCGCACCCTCCCTGAATGGGGAGGGGCAGAGCGATCCCACGGTCAACCTCTCGGTTTTTCGGCGTCATCCGCCCGATCACGGGGTTTCGGGGCGAGGAGCACACGTAAGTGGTGTGCGGATACGCTTGCTCCTCCGAAAGCAGGCGCGAGTTCGGCGGCGGCGCGGACGACGGCGTTTCGTCCTCAGCGAGTGCGAGCTCGATCGTCGTCGAGAGTGTCGCAAGCACGCAAAAGCGACGCGCCGGCGTCCGAAGCTCGCCGCTCGGTCGACTCCATTGATGCCGGACGCCGCGTTCGTTGAACAGGTCGCGAGAGCGCCGTCGACTCCGCCGTCCGCCAGGTCGACTTCCTCGACGCCGAGAGCGCGGAGCCGACCGGCTGACAGCGCCTCTGCGTCGCGCGCCCGCTTTCGCCGGCAATACTGCCGCTGTGCCTGGGCCCGCGCGCACCCGGTCCGCAGGCCGCGGGGTCGGACCAGGCAGCTCAAGTCCGGCAACGGAGAAAGTCGGAGGCCGGCCCCTTGCAGGTCGGCCTCCCCCTTAATCAACCTGACGAGCTCCTGGCGGAGCTTGAGCTACTTCTCGATATCGACTCGGATGAACGGCGCGGGGAACGGGAAGTTGGCGGCGCCGTCGACGAGTGTGTTTCCGTCGAAGACGATCGTCGCCGTCGCGGTCGCCGAGCGCTCCTTGCTCTTCGAGCCAGGCCCGTTGACCGTGGTGATGATCGGTCCTGTCCCGGTCCAGCTAGCGTCGACGGAAACCGTGTGCAGCCCGCCGCGGTTGTCCCGCACGTTGGCGAACGTGCCGCTGACACTCACGTTCTTGAGGTCCGGGTCGAACTGCGTCGGCGCCGGCTGTACGAAGCCCCAACTGAAGGTGCCGTCCGGACACTGGCCCACGAAGCCGACCCTGAGGGGCGGATTGGGGTCACGCGTCGTCCCCGCCTCGATGAAGTTGTCCGTCTCCACGATCAGGCGGCCGTCGGCGGCCGTGGTGCCATCCGGGCACTGGAACGAGATCAACCAGCGGGCGGAGGCAATTTCCTCTGTGAAGCCGGTCGCGGCCGATGCGACGGTCGGTGCGACAAGCACCGCCAGGGTGGCGAGCAGGGAGACGACGTACCTGTACGGCCGTGAAGGTCCGTGGGCGGATCGGCTTCGCGGCAACTGCAGACCATGCATGAGCGACCTCCTGTGGGTGGAGCCGGTTGACAGGACCGTCGGTCGATCGTGCGCCTGGAGTCGAGCGCGACCGGCAGACGAGAAACACCACACCAGGGGTTACGCGCGGCGACCGGCATCGGATCGAGCGCATCGAGCACCCCGCCGAACCTCCGTCGCGCACAAACCTCGCGATCGAGCTTCGTGTCTCGCTGGCATCGTCCACGCCCAGACCATCAACACGGTTCTCGGTGGCTACGCCTGCCGCCCGACGCCTCACTCCACGCTCTAGAGGCCGATCTGGCGGCTGCTTCCGCGTCTCAGCACGGCATATGTGCTGGTGGGCTTGCGCTTCGTGCGTCAAAGCAGGCGCCCGGCGGCGGCCAGACGACGTGATCGCTCCGGACGAGCACCAGTCGTCTCTACGCGCTACCCGGAGCCTCGTCCGGACGCTCGGTTCGCCAACGAGAGCGGTCGTCCGGTTGCGGTCGGCCTGGTAGAGCAGCACGCCTACCTGCTGTCCGATGGGAGGAGGTCCCATGACCGTGCTGTCAGTGTTGGATTCCGCCGGGAGGCGTCGTTCGCCGGCGACGATGCCGGGCTACCACGCCGGGCGCCCACCGCGCAACAAGGGAT